>NZ_JBPFDQ010000007.1:0-89027 GCF_059415045.1 Ferdinandcohnia sp. SAFN-114
ATCAAATTAATGAAAAAGTGTTAAATTTAATATGGATAGGTGTTTTATATATGTCTCATTTGGCTAGGTCAGTTCATATACATAGCGCCTTTCTTTATCATTTTTGCCATTATTGGGCTTTACCCAGCTTTATTTAGTTTTTACCTAGCCTTCCAAAAATGGAACGGGTTAAGCCCGATGACATTTAATGGATTAGCTAATTTTGAACTCGTGTTGACCGACCCACTGTTTTGGAAATCAGTCTATAACACGATTGTAATGGGGATTATGGGTACGGCCCCACAATTACTTGTTGGTCTTATTCTTGCCTACTTATTAAATATGACGTTTCTTAAGTTTAAAGGATTTTTTCGAGTCACGATTTTTATGCCCTATTTAACGTCAATGGTGGCAGTAGCCCTTATCTTTAGTGTGTTGTTTAGCAATCATGAATCTTCACTTGCCAATTATGTGCTTACTCATTTCTTTGGACTGGATCCTATCGCTTGGGCTGCATCGGAATGGGGAACGAAAATTGCCATATCAATCATGGTGTTCTGGAGATGGGTAGGGTACAATACCATCATTTATTTAGCAGGGATTCAAAGTATACCGAATGATTTATACGAGGCAGCTACTGTCGATGGTGCCAATAAGTTTCAACAGCTCTTGTATATTACAATCCCAATGATGAAGCCATTTATCATCCTAACTGTCTTCACTTCAACCGTTGGCGCCATGCAATTATTCTCTGAACCTACTGTTTTCTTAGGTGCGGATGCTTTTACAAGGGATGAAGCGATGACGATTGTGATGTACCTATACCGAGATGCGTTTCGATTACAGTCATTTGGAACAGCTTCAGCAACAGCGATCATACTGTTAGTCATCATTTCTGTGTTTGCTGTCCTTAATATTAGATTAACGCAAGGCTTTGGAAGAAAGAGGGGTGTCAGTAAATGAGTACTGTAGCAAAGAAAAAACGAAAAAAGATCTCCGTAAGCAGAACACTTGTATATTTGTTTTTACTCATTGCTGCTGTCCTCTCCTTGTTTCCATTTTATTGGATGTTCGTGATGGCGACACGGCCAAGTGCCGCGTATAACAGTATTCCGCCAACTTTAACACCAGGAACAATGTTAGTTGAAAATTTTAAGAAGGTACTTAATCAAATTGACTTCTTCGGTGGAATGTGGAATTCGTTTGTACTGTGCGCAGTTGTTACAATCGTTGTACTCTTTATTAGTTCATTAGCAGGCTTTGCGTTTGCGAAGTTTAAATTTCCAGGCAAAAACATATTCTTTGTTGCCATCTTAGTAACGATGATCATACCGCCACAGCTAGGATTAATTCCTCAATATTTCTTAATTTCAAAAGCAGGGCTTCTGGATACATTACCAGGGGTTATGATTTTATTCTTTTTAAATCCATTAGGAATCTTTCTGATGCGACAGTATATTACTGAAGCCGTTCCGGATGAATTGATTGAAGCTGCGAAATTAGATGGATGTTCGAACTTCCGTATTTACAGAGGAATTGTTTTACCGATTATTTTACCAGCATTTGCGACGCTTGGTATCATTGTCTTTACAGCCGTTTGGGGAGAATTCCTCTGGCAGTTTACAGTATTACGTGATCCAGAAATGTATACCATTCAGGTTGCATTGGCACAATTGAGCAATACGCATAATGTTGATTTTGGTATGATTTTATCTGGTGTATTCTGGGCGACGGTTCCATTATTAATTATTTTCTTATTATTTAACCGATTGTTTATTTCAAGTATTACGGAGGGGTCCGTAAAATCATGAATTTTCCTGCCAAGCTATTGTTTCACTCTGTAACTCTTAGTAATCTAGCAGTAGGAAGATTTTTAACGGAATAGAAGGGATAACACGATGAGTTTAACGATAAAAGACATTGCACAAATGGCAGGAGTTTCTCAGGCAACCGTTTCAAAGGTGATCAATAATTACGGTGGGATAAGTGAGAAAACAAAAAGTAAGGTCCTGACGGTTATTAATGATATGGGGTATGCGCCTAACTTTTCAGCTCGTGCACTAGCAACAAAAAAATCCAATCTGATTGGTCTAATCTATGCTGGTAAGATCAATGTTGATATGACGCATCCCTATTTCAATGAGGTAATTTCAACCTTTAAGAAAAATATTGGATTACTAGGGTACGATATCTTAATGTTTTCCAACGAACATTTTCTACAAGATCAAGGCAGTTATTTAGCTAGATGCAAGCATTTTAACGTGGATGGCTGTTTAATTATTGCAGGTGAAAAAGTAGAGGATGCGACCTATGAGCTTGCGGAAAGCGGTTTCCCTTGTATAGGAATCGATATTGAATTGACAGGACCTAGGGCTAGCTATGTCATAACAGATAATGAGAATTTATCACGAAAAGTGGTTGAACATTTTTATTTGAATTCGATTCGGAAAATTGGCTTTATCGGCGGAATGAGAGATTCTGTCATTTCGAATTACCGGTTGGAAGGTTTTAATAATGCGATTAATCAGTTTGGTCTTGAGAAAAGAGACGAGTGGATCCAATACGGTGACTATAATGAGGAAAGTGGTTATCGTTGCATGAAGGAAATACTTAGTTCGAAGAATTATCCAGAAGCTATTTTCGCTGCATCAGACTTAATGGCACTAGGTGCAATCAGGGCTATTAAAGAAGCTGGATTACAAGTTCCACGTGATATAAGAGTGGTTGGATGTGATGACATTGCGGCTTGCCGATACAGTGATCCTGCCTTGAGTACTGTGAAACAGGAGAAGGAGAAAATCGGAAAGCTTTCCGCTTATATGTTAAATGATTTAATTGAGGGAAAATCAAAATTAAAACCTGTGTTTACAGACTCTGAAGTGATCGTCAGGGATTCGTGTGGCACGAAGAAAGCCTTCTGGTAAATTCAGATTATCTCGACTTGAATTTAGTAGAAAAAGAAGAACAACAAGAATGGATGAGGTGTAAGGGGGGGTTACGGTGAACTATTATGCAGTTTTTGATGTTGGTGGTTCCACAATCAAATATTCCCTTATGGATGAAAGATGTGGTTTTTTGGAGAAGTCTTTTCTTCCAACACCTAAAGATGGCATTGACTCTTTTATAGATGCGATTGATTCAGTGGTGAAGGAATTTCAAAAAAGTCATGTTCTACGTGGCATCACCTTAAGTATGCCTGGAGCTGTAGATGTGGAATCTGGATATATTAAAGGTTTTACGGCAATTCCATATATACATGGTCCCAATATAAAGGAATTAATCCAAGAACGAACGAAACTTCCGGTCGAGCTCGAAAACGATGCGAATTGTGCAGGATTAGCGGAAGGGTGGATTGGTGCTGCGAAAGATGTCAATGACTATATTTGCATTGTGATTGGTACTGGAATCGGCGGAGCACTTGTCCTTGATAAAAAAGTTCGACGTGGAAAGAATCTATTCGGCGGTGAATTTGGCTATATGATTCTCGAAGATTATTTGAATCAACCAATCGGGGAAACTTGGAGTTCGCTTGCCGCTACGTTTGGCTTAGTTATGCAGGTCGCAAAGCGTAAAAACCTAGATCCACATACACTTGATGGGCTAAAAGTATTTGAAATGGCGGATGAAGGCGACCTCGAAGTACAAGATGAAATTGATAAGTTTATTAAACGCTTGGCAGTCGGGGTTTATAACTTGCAATACATCATTGATCCAGAAAAAATACTAATTGGAGGCGCCATTAGTAATCGTAAAGGTTTTATTGATCAAATTAATGAAAAGCTTAAGGTGATGAAGCCGAATGACGAATGTATCGACATTCAAATCTATCCATGCCAATTTGGTAATGACTCAAATTTAATCGGTGCGCTATGCCATTTTTTACAAAGAGAGTCAGCACGTCCAGTTGTTAGTTTAAATGATAAGGAGGGAATACGTTGATACATGAGGAATTAAAGCCATTTCCTAGTACATTTTTATGGGGGTCTGCCTCTGCAGCCTATCAAGTAGAAGGGGCATGGGATGAGGATGGAAAGGGTCCCTCTAACTGGGACAACTTTGTTCGAATTCCTGGTAAAACGTTTAAAGGGACAACAGGTGATACAGCAGTCGACCATTACCATCGGTATAAAGAAGATGTCCGTCTGATGGCGGAAATGGGGTTGAAAGCCTACCGATTCTCCGTTGCATGGAGTCGAATTTTTCCAACAGGCAAAGGGGAAGTCAATGAAAAAGGCATCCAGTTCTATAGTGATTTAATTGATGAACTACTGTCACATAATATTGAACCGATTCTAACCATCTATCACTGGGATTTACCACAGGCGCTTCAAGATGAGTACGGTGGTTGGGAATCTCGTAAGATAGTCGAAGACTTCACCAACTATTCCGTTACCTTATTTAAGCATTTTGGTGACCGTGTGAAGTACTGGGTGAGCTTAAATGAACAAAACATTTTTACTAGTTTTGGATATCGAACAGCCCTTCACCCTCCAGGCGTAAAGGATGAGAAACTGTTCTATCAAGTGAACCATCACGCGAATCTTGCAAATGCGAGTGCGATTAAAGAGTTCCGTAACTATGTACCAGATGGCAAGATTGGTCCAAGTTTCGCATACTCTCCTTCCTATGCTGCGACCTCTCACCCTGACGACATCCTTGCCGCAGAAAATGCGGAAGAGTTTAATGCTCATTGGTGGATGGATATCTATGCATGGGGAACGTACCCTAGGGTTGCGTGGGATTACTTAGAACGAAAAGGCGTGGCTCCAACACTTGAGAGTGGCGACCTCGATTTATTAAAAGAAGGTACACCTGATTTCATGGGATTAAATTATTACCAAACGACAACCTTTGAAAAGAACACATTAGATGGCGTGTCTGCAGGTAAAATGAATACATCCGGAAAAAAGGGCAGTTCCCAAGATACCGGTGTACCTGGTCTCTATAAAACAATCAAAAATGAAAATCTCGAACGCACAAATTGGGATTGGACCATAGATCCAACTGGACTGCGAATAGCCCTTCGCCGCATTACAAATCGCTACCAGTTGCCAATCTTAATCAGTGAAAATGGATTAGGTGAGTATGATACTCTTGAAGAAGGCGATATCATAAATGATGAGTACCGTATTCAATATCTGCAAGCTCATCTTCAAGCAGTTCAAGAAGCTATTAGTGATGGCGTGGATATGTTAGGATATTGCACCTGGTCATTTACAGACCTTTTAAGCTGGCTAAATGGTTTCCAAAAACGCTACGGATTTGTCTACGTGAATCAACATGAAGAAGGAACGCACGATCTCCGCCGTATCAAAAAGAAAAGCTATTATTGGTATAAACAAGTCATTGAGACAAATGGTAGTATACTAGAATTTGCGGAAACGAGTAGAGAGAGAAAGTAAGAATTGAATATGTTTCCTATTGGAAAGTAGAAGGTTGATTTTCCGGACTTTTACAAGAAAACGGGGATGTTACAAATGCAATTGGTGAGCATTTGTAAATCTAAAGCCTAATTTCTCAGAGGTATTGAGGAATTGGGTTTTTATTTTGGCCATTTTTTTGTAAATATTGTGAATTTACACAAGGAGTATTTCCTTTTTATGTTTATAATTGAAGAAATTAATGTTATATCCTGTTAAGGTGAGATTATGCGATGGAAACTTCGTATCCCGTTAATACTATTTGTTTTTGGAATGATATCAGCGATTTATCAGTTTTTTTCCAACACCCAGAAACTACCGTAGTTTATTTATATAGGAATAATAGGAATTATCATATGGTTTCTTGAAAAGACAGGGATTAACGAAAAAAAGATGCACTTTTCTATTGTTGTGATTCTAATAGTAATTGGTTTATTTTCAGATTACATTACTTCTTAATGTAGCAAGTTTGTAAAGACTTTAAATTAGACAATTTGAAGAAAGCATTTGTTCAACCTGTTTCTCAAACAGTATATTCTCCCTGGTTCAGGCAAACTAGGCAGGAAATCCTAATTCAAGAAAAAAGAGATTGCCCATCGGTGTGATAAAGTAGCTTACTTTTCCATATTTTTATAACATTTTACAGTGAAAAGTTGGTTTTTAACTATTAAATCCTAAATAAGTATCATATAATTTTGATGATTCATAAAAATACAATACTTGTTGGTGAATAAAGGAGCTGTTCAAGTGCTAGATGTAAGTAATAGGATCGGATGGCTTGAAGGAATTATTGAGGCGGTTCATGATGGAATTTTAGTGATTGACAAAGATGGAATTGTTCAGTTAGTAAATGAAGAGTATACGAATATTACAGGTGTAAGAAAAGAACAAATCATTGGTAAGCCTCTTACTGTAGTTCGACCTGGCGCACTATTACCAACGGTACTGAGAACTGGAATGTCCATCGAAGGTGTATTCCGAAAAGAAAAGGACCTGGAGTATGTAGTTGATATGGCTCCCATTTTTGAAAAGGGTGAAATCATTGGCGGAGTATCTGTTTGTAAAAGTGTACCTGAGGTATATCAGTTATCATTAGAATTAAAGAAAAATAAACAACGTGTCAATCAATTGGAGAAAGCGATAGGCCACATTCATCAAGTAAAATATACATTCTCAAATATGGTTGGGGAAAATCAGCGATTCAAAAAGCTTATTAAACAAGCCAAGAAAATAGCGCCAACTGACTTAAATGTTTTAATTACGGGAGAATCAGGCACAGGAAAGGAACTATTCGCTCAAGCTATTCATCATTCTAGTTCACGACAGGCATATCCCTTCGTTCCTGTGAATTGTGCTGCAATTCCAAGTTCTCTTCTTGAAAGCGAATTGTTTGGTTATGAAGAGGGTGCTTTTACGAATTCAAAGAAGGACGGGAAGGTTGGTTTATTCGAGCTTGCAAATAAAGGGACACTATTTCTTGACGAAATAGGGGACATGCCCACCGACCTTCAGGCGAAGCTGCTTCGGGTGTTACAAGAGGGGACCTTTCGAAAAATAGGCGGATTAAAAGAAGAACATATTGACGTACGTATCATTGCAGCAACTAATAAGGATTTATTAAATTTGGTAAACAAAGATCGTTTCCGGGAGGACCTATATTACAGGATTAACACGGTGCATCTTGCTGTACCTTCCCTTCGAGAGAGAAGGGATGATATTCCAAAGTTTGTTTCTTCCTTAATTAATGACCAGAGTGAATACGCACATTTTGAAATTGAAGAAGAGGTTATGAAAACGCTAATGCAGTATGATTGGCCAGGGAATATCCGAGAGTTAAAAAACACGATTCATTACGCAATGAACATGGCTGAACATGATGTTATAACATTCGAAAATCTTCCAGAAACCATTAAATCCCTCTTTCAACATCAAAAAGGAAAGCCACAATCCCATCAATCTTTAGAAGAATTGTTAAGAGAAACAGAAAGGAAAGCAATATTGGCTGTGCTTCATGAAACTGGGTTATCGGTAAAAGGCAAGAAGGCAGCAGCAAATAAATTAGGAATTTCATTAGCGTCTTTATATAATAAAATGTCAAAACTACAAATAAATCTATAATTTCTAATATCTAAGAATCCGAGCAAATATGTTTCTAGCTCTTTAGAAACCTTATTCTTCAATGAATGAAGGTACATTTTAAACAATAGGTTTCTAAAAAATTAGAAATAACAAACTTAGTATAGATACTTAAGCCTTGTAATCTAGGGCTTTTTTTATTTGGCACGAAAGTTGCATTAAATATGATTAAGTAAGTCAACAAGAAGGGAGGACTAGTTTCGATTAAATATCAAAAAACTTTCATTGGGAGGTATTGAGATATTGAAGAAAAGTCTTTTTCAAAAATTGATCATTTCATTGGTATTCACGTTGCTTTTATTGTCTTTCTTTAGCTTAAATACGTTTGCTAAGGGGAATCAAGGGGAGGTTGCTAAGCCGGTATCGTCTGTTGCGCCTGGTTCTTATTACAGAGCTCAACTTGTTGAGTTAAGTTCACCTACACCGAATGTTAAAATTTTTTACACGACCGATGGAAGCGATCCAATAAATAATGGTCAAGTTTATTCTGAGCCAATACTAGTAGAGGAAGATACGATAATTAAAGCAATAGCCGTTCGTGGTAACGTAAATAGTAAAGCTTTAGCTGGTAGCAAAGGTAAAACCCGAAGTGAGATTGCTGTTTTTACATTTACTTTTGAAACAAGAGCATCCATTGCTAATAAATTTTTAAGCTTTACGTATGATGGAATGCCGTACCGACTTTTTGTACCGGAGCATTATGACACTTCTGAATCTTATCCTCTAGTATTGTTTTTACATGGTGGGGGAGAGCGTGGAACGGATAATGAAAAGCAACTTCTGTCTAATGATGGCGCTATCATTTGGGCTGCTCCTGAAAATCAGGCCAAACATCCAGCTTTTGTATTAGCACCTCAAGCCCGTAATGTTCATGACGGAGGTTTCACGGTAACTCGTGATTCTAATAATATAGTCAATCTAAGCAAAGTATTTGAGTATTCTAAGGATCTTGGGAAAGCACATGAAATTCTTCAACACGTAATCAAAGAATATAATATTGATACTAGTCGTCTTTATTCAACCGGCTTGTCCCAGGGTGGATACGGTACGTTTAATTTAAATATCAAATACCCTAATTTGTTTGCGGCTATGGTTCCAATTGCAGGTGGAGGGGACCCAGCTGAAGCTAATAAACTTATAGACAAACCGATTTGGGCTTTTCATGCTGAAGACGATGCAGTTATTCCAGTTGAACACACAAGAGATATGATTGAAGCAATCAAAAATGCTGGCGGAAGCCCTATTTATACAGAATACGAAGCAGAACTTCGCTACAATCATGGTTCATGGGTACCTGCGTATGAAAATAGCGAAATGATAGAGTGGGTTTTTAAACAGGTTAACAAATAACAGTAGGGTTGATTTTAGAGAAATTCAAGAGAAAAGGATTGTTTCGACAGTCTTTTTCTCTAAACGGTAAGAATTTAGATTCGTTAAACAATGACAACCGTTTTAAAACAATACCTTATATTTTAGAAGAGGTATTAGGTAGCACAACAATTACATTATTATTGTAAGCGTTGTAAAAAAAGAGGGGGGCTTTTAATGTTAGCATTATTAGGTTTTTTAACGATCGCAATCTTTTTGTATCTCATTCTATCAAAAAGAGTTTCTGTGATTGTTGCTTTAATTTTGGTTCCAATCGTATTTGGATTATTTACAAGTGAGCGAGGGAATCTAGGTAGTATGATTTTAGATGGGGTTTCCGGGGTTGCTCCGACAGGAATCATGCTAGCATTTGCTATTTTGTTTTTTGGATTAATGAATAGTGTAGGATTATTTGATCCAATTATCTCTAATGTTTTAAAAATGGTTAAAGGTGACCCTTTAAAAATAGTAATCGGTACTGCGGTTATAGGAATGGTGACCCACCTTGATGGTTCTGGTGCTTCTACCTTCTTAATTACAATTCCTGCCTTACTTCCACTTTATAATCGTTTGGGGATGAGTCGTCTGGTACTTGCAGGTGTTGTAGCACTTAGTGCGGGCACCATGAACTTGGTTCCATGGGGCGGTCCAACTGCACGTGCTGCAAGTGCATTAGGAGTCGAGGCCAATACTTTATTCACACCGGTTATCCCTGCAATGATTGCTGGTCTGATTTGGGTCTTATTTGTTAGTTATTTATTAGGGAAGAAAGAAAGAGAACGCATTGGAGTAAAAGAACTCCAATATGAATTTAACCAGGAACTAAGTGAAAAAGAATTAAGCATAAAAAGACCAAAATTATATTGGTTCAATCTTTTGTTAACAATTTTAACTCTAGTTGCCCTTGTGAAAGTCTGGCTACCTTTACCAATCGTTTTTATGGTAGCGTTTGCTATTGCACTTATTGTGAACTATCCAAAGCCAAAGGATCAGCAAGACCGAATCACTGAACAGGCAAACGGCATGGTGACAGTAGTAACCATAATTTTTGCAGCGGGTATCTTTACAGGTGTCCTATCCGGAACCGGAATGATTGAAGCCATGGCCAACGCTATGGTCAGTGTAATTCCAGATAGCACAGGCTCTTTTATGGCGCTGCTTGTTGCAATTACCAGTATGCCTCTTAGTTTAGTATTTACCCCAGATGCTTATTATTTTGGTGTATTACCGATTTTAAGTGAAACAGCCAGTGCCTTTGGAGTGGATTCAGTTGAGATAGGACGTGCAGCAATCTTAGGACAAATGACCACCGGTTTTCCATTGAGTCCTCTTACGGCTTCTACTTTCCTTTTAATTGGTTTAGCGGGTGTAGAACTTGGAGATCATCAACGTTTTATATTTAAATGGGCTTTTGGTACAACGATTGTGATGACGATTGTTGCATTTTTAACTGGTGCGATTTCTATTTTTTAATTGAGGAGTGTTTATCTTGTTGCGAATTGGTTCTGGAGCCGGCTTTGCAGGAGACCGTATTGAACCTGCCAAGGCACTAGTGGAAGAAGGAAACCTGGATTATCTTATTTTAGAAGGATTGGCTGAGCGTACAATCGCTTTATCACAAAAACAAAAGCAAATAAATCCATCCCATGGATACAATGAATATTTAGAGGAGCGAATTCGGATTTTGCTGCCTATTTTATTAAAAAAGAATGTACGTTTGATTACCAATATGGGAGCAGCCAATCCAACTGGGGCTGCAAAGAAAATAATTGAAATTGCTAAAGAAATGAATCTGACATGCAAGGTCGCTACAGTAACAGGCGATGATGTATTGGGGAAAATAAATGGGAATTACAAAGTGTTCGAATCTGGTAAAAGACTTAGAGATTATGAACCTGTTATTTCTGCTAATGCCTATCTTGGCATTGATTCATTGTTACCTGCGTTAGAAACAGAGGCTGATATAATTGTTACAGGACGAGTCGCAGATCCATCCCTATTTCTAGCTCCTATCGTACATCATTATGGATGGAATCTTGAAGACTATGAATTGATAGGTCAAGGTACGTTAATAGGTCATTTATTGGAGTGTGCAGGACAAATTACAGGAGGCTATTTTGCTGACCCTGGACGAAAAGATGTTCAAGGACTTGAAAATCTAGGGTTTCCCTATGCAGTAATTGAACCTAATGGCAATGCGACGATTACAAAATTAGACAATACTGGTGGCACCATTTGTCTACAAACAGTAAAAGAACAATTATTATATGAAGTTCATGACCCTGAAAATTATATCACTCCTGATTGTATTGCTAATTTTTCCACAGCAAAACTAGAAGAGGTTGGAAAAGACCAAGTCCGTGTATCTGGAGCATCCGGAAAAAGAAAGCCAGATACATTCAAGGTTTCAGTTGGCTATCACGCAGGTTTTTTAGGAGAGGGAGAAATTTCTTTTGCAGGAATTTCTGCATTAGAAAGAGGGGAATTAGCTCAGGATATTTTAGAAAAAAGACTATTAAAAAGTTTTCCTGACTTAAAGACAGATTTGATTGGCGTATCTTCTCTTCATCATGGACAGATCGGTAACTATCGACCATATGAAGTACGAGTACGAGTGGCCGCTCTTTGCGGGACTGTAGAAGAAGCGAAAACAATTGGTCATGAAGTGGAAGCCTTATATACGAATGGACCTGCCGCTGGAGGTGGCGCAAGAAAAAGAGTCGAAGAGGTCATTGGAATTGTCTCCACCTTTATCAATCGAGAAGAGATTACCGTAAACACAGAGATTTGGGGGTGAAAGTAATGGAAAAAATAAAATTAATAGACATCGCTCATAGCCGTTCAGGAGACAAAGGCAATACACTTAACATCTCGTTGATTCCTTACAAAGAGGACGATTACGAATGGCTCTCCTCTAGTGTCACAGCAGAAAAAGTGAAAGACCACCTAAAGCATATTGTAAAGGGTAAAGTAACGAGATATGAGCTACCCAACATCAAAGCATTTAACTTCGTATGTGAAGAAAGTTTAATGGGAGGTGTGACAACATCACTTGCGATTGATACACATGGAAAAAGCCTCAGCAATGCTTTATTAGAAATGGAAATTGAGCGGGGAAAATGAGGTTTTAATTCGGGCTTAGAACTAAATATCTTGGAAAAGAAGATGAGGGTACTCATCTTCTTTTTATTTTACATAGAAAAGTGGGTTAAATATCTAGTATTAAATACTAAAGAAAATTAATTATATAACCATTTTATTTTGAGTTATTTAAATAGAAAGGAAAATTTTCTACAATATCAAATCTATTGTTTGTTTCCTAAGAAAAGTTATTTTTATTATCACCAGTTATTTACTAGAATAGTATAGTCAAAAGAATAATATTTTCAGGGAATAATAAACAATTCGTTATTTTTAAAAAAATAAATATTTTCTAAAAAAACCACTACCATACTTGTATGGTAGTGTGGTAATATAAGAGTCGTAAAGAAAAGGAGGGCTATAATCTAAATGTTAGACATTAGTGCAAAACATAAAGTTAGCAATTACTCAACAAGAGACTATGTATATGAAGTATTAAAAGAAAACATTATCTCTCTCAAGTTAGAACCAGGAAGAAGTATTTCAGAAAAAGAGATTTCTGAAATGATCAATGTTAGTAGAACGCCGGTTCGAGAAGCATTTGTAAAATTGGCTCAAGAAGATTTACTTGAGGTTTATCCTCAAAGAGGTACATACATTTCTCTAATTGATTTGAAACATGTAGAAGAAGCAAGGTTTATTAGGGAACATCTCGAAAGAGCAGCAGTGAAAGAAGCTTGCTATAAATTATCAAGTGAAAATCTTTTAAAACTAAAACATAATCTCAGTTTGCAAATATTGTGTGTGGAAGAAAAAAATTATACAAGGTTATACGAACTGGATGAAGAATTCCATCACACGATAACCACTGAAAGTGGTAGGCCACTTATCTGGAATGTTATTCAACAAATGAATGCTCATTTAAACCGATTTAGAATGTTAAGTTTGGCCGCTAATTATAATTGGGAATTAATATTGTCTCAGCACCAAACCATCATAACAGCGATAGAAGAGAGGAATCCTGAGTTAGCGGAAAAAGCCATGGAAGAACATTTAACGAAGATGCTATTTGAACAAGATGACTTGAAGAAGGAATATAGCCAGTATTTTAAATAACAAATTTTTTTCAATTGGATTGTAAGCGCTTTATATCGGGGTTTAAAACGTAGTACATGATCTACGTAAAAATAAAATATCAGGGGGAATTAGGAGATGAATGTTAAAGGCAAGGTATTTTCAGTTTTACTTATTCTTTCCATGTTATTGTTATCTGCATGTAAAGGTGATCAAGTAGCAGGCGATGGTAATGAGTCCGGTGATAAGAAAGGTAAGTACACTTTAAAAATAGCTACAGCATTGACTGAATCAGACCCTATTTATCAAGGATTGGTAGCACTTAAAGAAAGTGTTGAAGAAAAAACAAATGGTGAAGTAGTGTTTGAGATTTTTGGAGGGGGCTCACTTGGGGAAGATAGTGACATTATTGAACAAGCAAAAGTAGGGGCAAATGTAGCAGTTCTCACAGATGCTGGTCGATTAGCGGAGATGGTTCATGAAATTGGTATATTATCAGCACCGTATTTGGTTGATAGTTATGAAGAAGCTAATAAAGTTGTACAGTCAGATTTATTTAAAGGTTGGGAACAAAGGTTGGCAGATGAACAAGATCTGCAAGTTCTGTCTTTTAACTGGTATCAAGGGGATCGTCACTTATTAACAAACAAAAAAATTGAAAAACCAGAAGATCTTAAAGGCATTCAAATGAGAACAGCAGGATCACCTATATCGCTAGAAACTGTATCAGCTATGGGAGCTAGTCCTGTTGGCTTAGCATGGGCCGAAGTGTATCCAGGTCTACAACAAGGTGTTATCGATGCTGCAGAAGCACATCATTCCGCTACCTTTGGTGCCAACTTACAAGAGGTTATTGGTTATATTACTAAAACAAGTCATTTCCAGTTATTAACGGGTCTTGTTACTTCAGCAGACTGGATGGAAAGTCTTCCAAAGGAATATCAAGAAATCATTTATGAAGAGTCAATTAAAGCGGCAGAGGTTGCATCTAATAATATTTTGAAAATGTCAGCAGATTTTGAACAAAAATTAATAGATGCTGGTGTAGAAGTTAATGAAGTAGACATTGAACCGTTTAAAAAAGCGACGGATAAGGTTTATGACAAGTTTGATGGATACCAAGATTTACGTAAAGAGGTTAATAAAATACTAGGAAAATAGAGAGTGATACTATGATAAAAAAAATTGCTAAAGGATATGTGAAGGCTGAAAATTTTATCACAAATTTTCTCATGATCGGTATTGTAATTTTTGTCTTTTTGGCTGCAGCCATGAGATGGGTAGGATACCCCATCTCTTGGTCCGTTGAATTTGCACAATTATTATTTGTTTGGGCAATTTTCTTAGGCGCTAACCGTTGTTTGCGAGAAGATAAGCACATTAGTGTTGATTTTCTTACAAAAAAACTCCCAAGGAAATTAAGTTTTGGGATAGAAATTCTAATGAACATATTTGTATTAGCATTTCTTATTTTCTTAGGGTATTACGGAATTCTATTAAGTGTTGAGAATTCAGAAAGAATGATTAATAATCTTTCTCTTAGCTATTCTTTGGTAACTCTTTCTGTACCTATTGGAAGTATTCTAATGATTATAACTCTCCTGGTTAAACTAAAAGGAAAATTTCATTTTACTAAAAACGTTTCGGGAAATGTAAATATAAAGGGGTGAGATAAATGTTACTTGTTGCTGTGATTTTCTTCATTTTACTATTTCTTAACATGCCGGTGGCATTTGCAATTGGAATTGCCAGTTTATCCTTTTTTCTATTTTCACCCAATCTTCCAATTGAAATAGTAACTCAAAGGATGGTTGCTGGTACACAGTCTTTTCCTTTACTCGCTGTTCCATTCTTTATTTTGGCTGGTAACTTAATGAATTCATCTGGCATTACATCACGTCTTATTCGTTTTGCAAATTCTCTTACGGGACATTTAAGAGGAAGCCTTGCTCACGTGTCAATCGTTCTAAGTACAATCATGGGTGGTGTATCTGGATCAGCAAATGCTGATGCAGCGATGCAAAGTAGAATTCTAGGACATCAAATGGTTGCAAGGGGGTATTCGGGTGGATATTCTGCTGGTGTTATCGCAGTAAGTTCATTGATTACAGCAACTATTCCACCAAGTATTGGTCTTATTTTATATGGATATGTCGGGGAAGTTTCAATTGGAAAGCTGTTCTTAGCAGGGGTAATCCCAGGGATCCTTATGATGGTTTTCTTAATGGTTGTATCCTATGTAATTGCCAGAAAGAGAGGATACGATGAGAATGTTGTAATGAAGAAAGCAACTCTCAAAGAAGTGGGTGTTTCTTTCAAAGAAAGTATTTGGGCTCTATTATTTCCAGTTATCCTTATAGTGGGTATTCGCTTTGGAGTATTTACTGCCTCTGAAGCCGGAGCGTTTGCTGTTGTTTATGCACTTGTTATCGGTTTCTTTGTTTATAAAGAACTGAATTGGAAAAATTTTATCGAATCAATAGAACAGTCTGTCATTGATAATGCATCGATTCTATTAATTATTGCAACATCATCCATCTTAGGATTCCTCATTACATACGAAAGATTACCAAATAATGCTGCAGACTTTTTAATTGGTCTAACAAGCAATTCAACCCTGCTGTTAATTTTAATATTAGTATTTCTTGTTGTTGCAGGTATGTTTATTGAGTCCACTGTTCTCGTTTTACTATTAACGCCAATCTTTTTACCTATCGTTGAACAAATTGGAGTAGACCCTGTTCATTTTGGGATTTTAATGATGACAATTGTCACCATGGGCGGAATGACTCCACCAGTAGGAGTAACGATGTATACGACGACCTCCATTATGAAAGTTCCAATCGAGGATTATGTAAAGGAATCAATGCCATTTTTACTTGGTGTAATTGCATTATTAGCATTGTTACTGTTAGTACCTGACATTGTTTTATTCTTACCAGAATTACTTATGTGAGTTTTTGAGTATTGAAGAATTGTAACCCTATTAAGCTTTGTATCTATTTCAAAAAATGATGACCGTAGGTGAAGAAAATTGAAAATGGTATTTAGGTGGTTTGGAGACGGAAATGATCATGTGAGCCTCTCCGAAATAAAACAAATTCCGGGAGTTAGCGGGGTTGTATGGTCACTACACGATCTTGAACCTGGTGAAAAATGGCCAAAGGAAAGAATTCAAGAAATGAAAAGCTTAGCTGACAGATATCAATTTAATATAGATGTAGTCGAAAGTGTAAATGTCCATGAAGATATCAAATTGGGACTCCCAACACGAACTAAGTACATTGAAAATTATATACAGACAATTAAGGAACTAGCGAGTGTCGGTGTAAAGGTAATTTGTTATAATTTCATGCCTGTGTTTGATTGGATTCGGACAGATTTGTTTAAGGAAATGGAGGATGGATCAACAGCTTTATTTTATGAAAAATCAAAGGTAGAAAATATGAATCCAGAAGAACTTGTAAACAGATTCTCAAACTATCAAGATTCTACTTTGCCAGGTTGGGAACCTGAACGAATGGGGAAGCTTTCAGAGTTATTTGAAGCCTATAAGGATTTTACAGAAGAAATGCTTTGGGACAACTTACAGTATTTTTTAGAAAGAATCATACCAGTTGCAGAAGAATATGACATTAAAATGGCTATTCATCCGGATGATCCACCGTGGTCAATGTTTGGTTTACCAAGGATAATTACGAATAAAGAAAATATTTCAAGGTTATTAAGTATCGTAGATAGCCCATACAACGGAATAACTTTATGTAGTGGTTCCTTAGGAGCAAATGAATCAAATGATATCTCTGAAATGATTAGGGAGTTTGGAAGTAGAATCCACTTTGCACATATTCGTAATATTAAGCGATTTGAAAATGGAGATTTTATTGAAACATCGCATAGAGAGAGTGATGGTTCACTTGATATCGTTGGAATTGTAAAGGCTTACCATGATATTGGTTTTACAGGATATGCCAGACCAGATCATGGTAGACACATATGGGAAGAAAAGTGTCGACCTGGATACGGACTATATGATCGCGCACTAGGCATTATGTATATTTGGGGCATATGGGATTCACTTCAAAGAATGAAGGGAGAACATGTTAATGTTATTACGAAGTGAGGGACTAAAAGGTAAAGTTGCTGTTATCACAGGTGGTAGTGGAGTGTTGTGTAGTGCGATGGCAAAGGAACTTGGAAGACAAGGTGCCAAAGTAGCTATTATTAATAGGAATTTAGAAAAGGGAAAAGTAGTTGAACAAGTCATCACCGATGCAGGAGGAGAAGCTTTGGCGATTTCTTGTGATGTTTTAAATAAGAATGATGTACAAAAAGCAAGAGACATCATAACTGAAAAACTAGGCGTTTGCGATATATTAATTAATGGTGCAGGAGGAAACCATCCGAAAGGAATTACTACGAAAGAAACTTTTAACATAGATGATCTTGAGAATGATCAAATTCAGACTTTTTTTGATTTAACGACAGAAGGATTTGGTTTTGTTTTTGATCTTAATATACTAGGGACATTGATCCCAACTCAAGTTTTTGCAAAGGACATGGTAAATCGAAAAGGGACTGTTATCATCAATATGTCGTCGATGAGTGCACCTTCCCCCATGACAAAGGTTCCGGCATATAGTGCTGCAAAGTCTGGAATAGAAAATTTAACCAAATGGTTAGCTGTTCATTTTGCTGATTCTGGAATTCGTGTTAATGCTATTGCACCAGGTTTTTTCTTAACAGAACAAAATCGTAATCTATTAACGAATGATGATGGTTCTCTAACTGAGAGATCGAACAAGATCATAGGGCATACTCCAATGAGAAGATTTGGTAGACCGGAAGACTTATTAGGTACATTATTGTGGTTAGTTGACGAGAATATGTCAGGATTTGTTACTGGTATAACAGTTCCAGTTGATGGTGGATTTATGGCTTATTCAGGAGTTTAGATATTTTAATAGTTATATCAAACTGCCAAGTTAAACTTTTACACTATTCTTAGAAGGGGAGTATGAACATGACGAGGATCAGCTTTGAAACGATGAAAAGTGAGATTAAAAGGGCATTTGTCAATGCTGGCATGAGTGAAGAAAAAGCAGAAATTTGTGCAAGGGTTCATACAGAGACTAGTTGCGATGGTGTCGCTTCTCATGGGCTTAATCGTGTTCCACGTTTTGTAGATTATATCAAAAGAGGTTGGGTAGACGTTGATGCGGAACCAACGTTAGTTAAAAAATTGGGTGCTATTGAGATTTACAATGGTAATCGTGGCCCAGGAATACTAAATGCACTAACTGCAATGGATCGAGCGATGGAAATTGCGAAAACGTATGGTGTTGGAATTGTTACTTTACAAAATACAACCCATTGGATGCGTGGAGGTACGTATGGATTAAAAGCTGTAAACAATGGGTTTATTGGGATTTGTTGGACCAATACAGAGTCCGTTATGCCAGCATGGGGAGCAAAAGACACCAGGGTAGGAAATAACCCGTTTGTCATGGCTGTTCCGCGTAAAAAGGGACATATTATTTTGGATATGGCAATGTCTCAATATTCGTACGGAAAACTACAAACGACGGAGTTGAAAAATGAGCTATTACCATTCCCAGGCGGTTTTGATGAGGAAGGAAACCTAACAAGAGAACCAGGTCCAATTGAGAGAACAAAGCGGATTTTACCAATGGGGTACTGGAAAGGTTCTGGATTTTCTATTTTATTAGATGCTATTGCGGCTATCATGTCTGGTGGACTATCAACCAATGAAATTGATAAGGTACAGGAAGGAAGTTGTGGAGGGTGTTCCCAAGTATTTATCGCCTTGGACCCTAGCCAAATCAATGGAGAGGATCATACAGAAAAGATTACAGATGGTATTGCAGAATTTATTAAAGCTTCTGAACCTGAACAAGATGGCGGTCAAGTCTATTACCCTGGAGAAAACTCATTAAATAATCGCAACAGAAATATGGAACAAGAAATACCTGTTGATGATGGTATATGGAAAGAAGTATTGTCTCTATAGAGTGAATAAGCCTCAGATTCGAATAGAACTTTTTGTAGAAAATAGAACACGCGCTTAGAAGCATTCGATATTATAAAAAGGAGAATGTAGATGAAAGCGACTTATGTAACGGAACCTGGAAAATTGGAAATAAAAGAGATTGCTGAGCCCCAAATCACTAATGCTTATGCTGTGAAAATCAAGGTTAAAGCAGGTGGCATTTGTGGTTCGGATATACATATTTATCATGGAACTTCTCCAGTAGCGACGTATCCTAGAGTTTTAGGGCACGAAATCGTGGGTGAAATTGTTGAGGTTGGTGAGTTAGTAAAGAAATTTAAGGTACAAGATCGAGTTGTAATAGATCCTATTATTAATTGTGAAGAGTGTTATCAATGTAAAAAGAATAGACCAAATTTATGTGTAAAATTAAGGGTTCGAGGTGTACATGAAGATGGTGGTTTCAGGGAATATCTTGTAACACCAGAAAAGAACATTTTTAAAATACCAGACTCTGTCTCCTATGAAGAAGCGGTAATGATTGAGCCATTTACAGTTGCTGCGCAAGTCAATTCACGTGGGCAAGTGGAAAAAGATGATTATGTTTTTATAATGGGTTCCGGACCTGCAGGACTGTGTGCACTAAAAGTGGCTAAAAACAAGGGAGCCATCTGTATTGTTTCGGACTTAGTTGATGAAAGGCTTGAAAATGCAAAAAGGCTAGGAGCAGATTATGTAATTAATGCAGGAAAAGAAAATGTAAATGAAAAGATTGATAAATATACACAACATATTGGTGCAAATGTTGTGATAGACGCAGTTGGAAATGCTAGTTCATTTGAACAAGCAATTGAAGTAGTAAGTAAAGGCGGCAGGATTGTAGTTTTAGGTTTTACCGATAGACCATCTAAAATACCGCAATTACTAATTACAAAAGATGAGTTAGATATATGTGGTTCTAGACTACATGCTAATAAGTTCCCGGAAGTCATTGATTGGTTCAACAAGGGAGAAATCACAGGGAAAGACTTTATATCGCATATCTACCCATTTGAAAAAATTCAGGAAGCCATTCATCTGGTGGAGACTGAACCAATGAAGGTTTCAAAGGTAGTATTGACGTTTTAATAAAGTGTAAGAAACCATTTAAGTGAAGTTTCAACAGGGAATATTTATAGAAAGGTCGAAGCTTCCTCGACCTTTCTTCATACAAATTGTCTAGCAACATTCTTAATTTCTTCTTCATATTATGAAGAAAACAAATTAAGTTAGATATCCGTGAAGAGCATCTTATGAACCCCGAATAGGGACTATATCTCGTTCATCTCCAAAGCGTACAAGCTGACTAATTTCATATCTTCTTACAAATTACCAACCTTAATATAACTTTTTCACCAAAGATCACGTTACAAATAAAATTTGGATCTAAAATAGGCCAAAAGTTCTAAGTGTTTTTTAAATAAATAAAATTTTCTAAAAATACTTGAAAGTTAAAAAAGGATTCTTTATACTAATGGTGAAGAACAAGCATTTGGAACCTTTTTACATATAAAATGCAACCGGTTACATTTGTGTCATTCTCTTAAAATAATATATAGACTTACTAAACAAGCTAATATGGGAAACGATAAGGAGAAATATCATGGCCAAAATGAGTGATGTTGCAAAATTAGCAAATGTATCAAAAGCTACTGTTTCACGGGTATTGCAACATCCAGAGACAGTCAAAGAACAAACTCGAAAAAAAGTACTACATGCAATAGAACAACTAAACTATCAACCGAATTTGCTTGCCAGACAATTTCGTAGAACGGAAACAAAAACAATACTCGTTGTTGTTCCAACCATTATGAATAATGTATTCCCTCAAATTATTGGAGGGATTGATGCTGCAGCAAATGAGCACGGGTTTAAAGTTCTGTTAGGAAATACCAATCGAGATCCTGAGAAAACATCAATCTTTATTAATGAATTAAAACAAAAACAAGTGGACGGGATGATTTTATTAACAATCCCACTTGAGGAAAAGGTGATAAATGAGGTTGCAGCAAAGTATCCGGTTGTTCTAACTTCGGATTACAATGAGGGATTAAATATTCCTACCGTAGCCATTGATAATATTAGTTGTGGACGAGAAGCTACGGAACATCTGATTAAGCTTGGTCATAAGAGGATAGCTCATATTACTGGACCACTTGAAATTTCAATAAGCAGGGATAGATTAAAGGGGTATCACCAAGCAGTACTACAGCACGAAGTGGATTTAGATAGTTTACTAGTACAAGAAGGTGACTATTCTTTTGAATCTGGATATAATCAGATGCTAAAGTTATTGGCTATAGAAAATCCGCCAACTGCCGTGTTTGCTGGAAATGATGTCATGGCAATGGGTGTTGTGAAAGCTGCAAAATCACAGGGACTCAAAGTACCGGAAGATATAGCTGTTGTAGGTTTTGATAATATTAAGTTTTCAGAGATTTTCGAGCCTGCCTTGACTACAATCGAACAACCATTTTTTGAAATGGGGAAACGCTCAATGGAGTTATTACTCCAGCAAATTAATGGAGAAAAGCTAACAAGATTAAAACATGTACTAAATGCGAGGTTGACGATTAGAGATTCCTGCGGTTTTAAGAAAGCAACAGTTATAGAAAAATAGCTATATAGTTTTTTTATACAACAAAAATGTAATCGGTTTCAAAGTTTATTTTACGTTTTCTCATAACAACAAGGTTAGAGCTTGTTTTTTGATGAAATAATGTAACCGGTTTAATAGATTTTTAAGGAGGTGAAAAAAGAAGCTTCGTTACATAAAAAGAAAATTCTTAGTAAAAGGAGAGTTAAAATGATAAACATTCCGATTGGACTACAAATGTTTTCACTACGAAATGAATGTAGTAATGACTTTGTAGAGACATTAGAAAAAGTCGCAGAACTCGGGTATCAAGGGGTTGAATTTGCTGGATATTACGGTCTCCCTGCAAATGAGTTAAAAAAAGTGATCGATCATCTTGGTTTAAAAGCTACATCAAGTCATATTCCTTTATCCTCTTTAGAAGAAAACTTACGTGAGATTATCACCTACGAACAAGCAATAGGAAACGACAAAATTGTTTGTCCCTTCCTTCCTCCAGAACGACGAAAAGAAGAAGATTATCTACACCTAATCAATAGTTTGAATCATATTGGGCAAGAGTGTCAAAAAGAAGGAATTACATTCTGTTATCACAATCATGATTTTGAATTACAACTCCTATCGAATGGACGTACCGCACTTGAAACACTTCTAGATGAAACTAATCCTGAATGGGTAAAAGCAGAGTTAGATATTTATTGGTTAACAAAAGTTGGTGAAGATCCGGTTAAGTGGTTGCAGCGTTATAAAGGAAGAACACCACTTGTTCACTTAAAGGATATGACAACGGACGGTGAACAATTTTTCGCTGAATTAGGGACAGGTGGAGTAGATATAGACGGGGTATTAAAGCAAGGACCGGCATCAAATGTAGAATGGTTCATTGTTGAACAAGATCGTTCAAGGCGCTCCCCACTTGAAAGTGTTGAAATGAGTATTCAATATTTGAAAAAGAAGTCAGTTCTATCTAGTTAAATAATAGTTTGTAATAGGTAATAAAGTTAGAATCTTACTTTTTATATTAGATAATCAGGAGGTTGAATAATGAAAAAGTTGCTTACTATATTTACGATGTTAGCTGTATTATTATTAGCTGCTTGTGGGTTAAATGGTGGTGGTTCAACAAGTGAAACATCATCAGGAAAGGCAGAGGACAGTAAAAGTAATGAGGGTAAGAAAGTGTTAGAATTCTGGCATATTGATCCAGGTGAAAAAGAAAAGATTTATGAAGAAGCCGTTGCTAGATTTGAAGAAAAACATCCTGATGTCGACGTAAAGGTTCTTCGGATACCGAATGATGCTTTTAAACAAAAACTTTCTGTTGCGATGTCAGGTAATGAAGCTCCCGATGTGTTTAGTAACTGGGGGGGAGGCTGGTTAAAGAACTTTGTTGACCAAGGTAAGGTGTTAGAACTTACGGAATCAACCGATAAGGCTCATTTTAATGAACTTGCTCTTGCTAATACAACGTTTGATGATAAAGTATATGGTCTTCCTTTAGGTTTATCAATTGATGTTGTGTTTTACAATAAAGAAATTTTTGAAAAATACGGATTAACACCACCTAAAACATATGATGAATGGCTCTCAGTGATTGATACATTAAAAGATAACAATATTATTCCAATCGCTTTAGCAAATCAAACAAAATGGCCAGGGGCTTATCTGTTTATGAACTTTGCAAGCCGTATTGCAGGTCCTGAATTATTTGATAGCGCGTTTAATAGAAAAGGCAGAGGTTTCGATGATCCAGCATATGTTCAAGCAGGCGAATATCTACAAGAAATGGTTGAAAGAGAAGCGTTTAACCCTGGGTTTAATGGTGTCCCTTATGATGAAGGACAAGGTCGCCAATTACTTTATTCCGGACAGGCAGCCATGATGGATATGACAATCTCTTTCGTAAACAACGTAAGACAAGAAGCACCTGAATTTGAAGAAAAGCTAGACTTTTTCTTATTCCCAACTGTTGAAGGTGGGAAAGGTGATCAAACCCAAGTAGGAGCTGCAACAGGACCGGTTTGGTCAGTAGCGAAAAACAGTAAATATCCTGACTTAGCAACTGAATTAGCCATAGAACTTACAAGTGCAGAAACTGCTCAAAATTATATGGATCGTACAGGTTCACTATCAGGTATAAAAGATGTTAAGCCAGCAGACGAGTTTACAAAACGTTTTTATGAGGTTGTTCAAGGTGCAACACATTTGCAAATGCCATATGATCAAACACTTCCTCCAGAATTGGCAGAATTGCATAAAGATACGACCCAAGCCATTTATGGGTTGGATATGACACCAGAAGAAGCCGCTGAGAAAATGGAAGCAAAAGCAAAAGAGGTTTTAGAGTAACTTAAAGAGGGAGGGGAGCCTCCCCTCTCTTACACATACATAAAAAAGGAGGGGGATATATAATGGAAACAACAGAAGTTAAAGTAACAAACACAAGGTCAATTGTAAATGTTGCATCTCGTACAAAACAAAACAAATTTAAAAGTGCATTAACCATCGGATTGTTTGTAGCACCAGCGTTAATCGTTTATTCAATTTATGTGATATACCCAATTTTAACAACGTTAATGTACAGCTTCTACGATTGGGATGGAATGGGTGTCGGAGTATTTATAGGACTACAAAACTATATTGATCTATTCAAAGATGCTATTTTCTGGAAGGCCCTTACAAACAATACCTGGGTTGTATTAACATCCGTTTTTGTTCAAATTCCATTAGGTTTAATTATGGCCCTTATGCTGTTTGCGCCTATTAAAGGGATTAGGTTTTTCAGCAGTATTTACTTTTTCCCGTTTCTTATGTCAACAGTTGCAATCGGAATGTTATGGGTATTGATGTTTGACCCAATCAACGGAATGATTAATCAGTTTATTAATTTGTTTGGCTTTGAAAATGTTGCGTGGTTGAGCCAGACTAACACTGCCCTTTTTGCTGTACTCCTCGTTATTGTATGGCAATTCGCACCTTTCTACATGATTCTTTTTAAAGCTGCGATTGTCGGAATTCCAGAAGATTTGTATGAAGCAGCGGAAATTGACGGCGCGAATCCTTTAACGAAGTTTTTTCGTATAACCCTTCCATTATTGATGCCAACCATTGTTAGTTCTTCGATATTAGCAATTGTCGGGTCGTTAAAAGCGTTTGATATATTCTATATTATGACCGGCGGAGGTCCTAACCATGGGACAGAGTTATTAGGTACATATATGTTTAAGCAGGCATTTATTAACTTTAACATGGGGTATGCTAGTGCAATTGCCTTTGTGATGTTCTTTGTTGCACTTTTTGTCACCATTATTATTCAAGTGATGGATTATTATCGTAAAAAGAGAGGGGCCTACGTATGACGATTGGATTTAAAAAGATACCACTTTATGTCGTTGCAGTTTTATTGCTAGTCTTCACAGGTTTTCCCTTTTTATATATGATCTCAACATCATTGAAGACACAGGGTCAATTTTTTGAGAAGCCATTTGCACTATTTTCTTCTTTTAATCTTGAAAACTTCCAAACTGTCTTTGAAATGGGATTAAGCCGATACTTTATAAACAGTATACTTGTTTCTACTGTAGCAGTTTTTGCAGTAATGATTATTGCGGCTCTAGCAAGTTACCCATTAAGCAGAATGAAATTTAAATTAAATAAACTATTGTTTTTATTGTTTATTTCAGGAATGATGCTTCCTATTCATGCAACGCTTATTCCCATTTTTAAACTTTCGCAAAGCATGGGGGTACTTGATACTATTTGGGCATTGTTAGGGCCATATATTGCATTTAGTTTGCCAATTTCAATCTTTATTTTAACTCAATTTATGCAAGAAATTCCGAAATCACTTGAGGAAGCCGCGAAAATAGATGGATGCAATCACTTCCAAATCTTCTGGCGAGTTATTCTTCCAATGCTAACTCCTGCCTTAATGACAGTTTTAATCTATAATTTCATTCATTTGTGGAATGAATTTATCTTTGCACTAGTCCTAATTTCTAGTCCAGAAAACATGACATTACCTCTAGGTTTACAAGATTTTAAAGGCGAATTTTCAGTGAATATTCCTGGTTTGATGGCCGCTTTGACACTTGCTAGTCTTCCAATCTTGGTTGTCTATCTATTCTCACAAGAAAAAGTTGTAAAAGGTCTTGCTGGGGGTGCAGTAAAGGAGTAAAGAAAGGATGGTTAGAAATGAAAAAAGTGAAGATCGGTGTGATCGGTTGCGGAAATATTAGCGATGTTTATTTAACAAACTGTCAAACGTTTCAGAACCTTGAAGTGATAGCTGTATCAGATTTAGATTTAAACAAAGCTGCAGAAAAAGCATCAAAGTATAAAATCCGAAAGATTTTAACAGTTCAAGAGCTACTAGCAGACCCTGAAATTGAGCTTGTTATAAATTTAACAATTCCTCGTGCTCATGCTGATGTTTGTTTACAGGCTTTAGATGCAGGAAAACACGTATATGTTGAAAAGCCAATCTCAACAACCCTTAACGACGGTAAAAAAGTATTAGAAAAAGCCGAAGAAAAAGGATTAATGATTGGTGCTGCTCCAGACACCTTTTTAGGAGGGGGCATTCAAACCTGTAAAAAGTTAATCCAAGATGGGGCAATTGGCAAACCGATTGCGGCAACTGCATTTATGATGAAACATGGACCGGAAAGCTGGCATCCTGATCCTGAATTTTTCTACCAAGACGGAGCTGGACCTATGTTTGATATGGGACCATATTATATTACTGCACTTATTAATCTAATTGGTCCTGTTCGACGTGTAACAGGATCAGCTCAAATATCCCTTCCTGAGCGTACCATTACAAGTAAGGAAAAATACGGAAAAAAGATACAAGTCAATACACCTACACATGTCGCAGGCATTCTTGATTTTGAAAATGGTGCGGTTGGCACGCTTATTACAAGTTTTGATGTATGGGGGTCGAGAACACCGTTTATTGAAATTTATGGAACAGAAGGAACTTTAAGTGTTCCTGATCCAAATACATTTGGTGGGCCCGTCTTGATTCGTAAACCAGGGGAGGTCGAATGGGAAGAAATTCACTTAACGCATGGATTTACAGAAAACAGTCGCGGGCTTGGGGTTGCTGATATGGTAGCTGCCATTCACTCAAACAGACCTCCACGTGCATCTGGAAAACAGTCCTATCATGTACTTGAAGTGATGCATGGCATTTACGAATCTTCATTAAATGGTATGCATTATATAATGAAAAGTACTTATGAACAGGCTGCCCCACTTCCTGTGAACGGAATAGAAGAATTAAAGAATAACAATGTTAAAACTTATTAGGGAGGAATTTATTATGAGTAAAGTAAAAGTTGGTGTAATTGGATGTGGAGCTATAGGAAGACGTCGTCACCTTCCGGAATATGCGGCACATGAAAATGTTGAAATTGTGGCTGTCTGTGACATTGTTGAGGAACGCTCTAATGAAATGGCTGAATTATACGGGGCAACCGCATATGTGGATTATACAGAATTGCTAAAAAATGAAGAAATTGATGCTGTAAGTGTTTGTTTGCCAAATGCTATGCATGCGCCAGTTACGATTGATGCATTAAATGCCGGAAAACATGTGCTATGCGAAAAGCCAATGGCTACTTCAAGGCAAGAGGCTGAAGAAATGATTCAAGCATCAATAGAAAACAATAAAAAACTGATGATTGCCCATAATCAGCGCTTTGTTGCTTCACACGTAAAAGCAAAGCAGATTCTTGATAGTGGTGAAATTGGCAAAATTTATAGCTTTAGAACAACATTCGGACATCCCGGGCCAGAACAATGGAGCGTTGACGGAGCGACAAGCTGGTTTTTCGATAAGGAACGAGCATTTATCGGAGCAATGGGAGACCTTGGTGTACATAAATCGGATCTAATTCGTTATTTGCTTGGCGAAATAGTAGAAGTTGGCTCATTTGTTGAGACAAATGCAAAGGAAAATACAGATGTAGATGATAATGCCGTTTGTATCCTTAAAACAGAAAACGGTGTGATTGGTACATTAACAGCGAGTTGGTCATATGTTTCTGGGGGCGATAATTCAACGATTATTTATGGTGAAAATGGAGTACTAAGGCTTGAAGCTGACCCTGTACACTCATTAATCGTGGAATACAAAAACGGTGAAGTTGTGAAATATGAGTTAGATAAAATCCAATCAAATGAAGAAGGTGGGCAAACTAATTCGCATGTCATTGAAAACTTTGTTAATTGTATTATCAGCGAGACGGTGCCACCTATAAGCGGGGAAGAAGGAATGAAGTCACTTCAGGTAATATTAGCAGCACTTGAATCAAATGAAACGAAGCAGATAGTTCGCGTGAATACAGAAAAAGCTTTTCTTTCGAAATAGATAATATAGCTCTTATCAATTGTAGCCCTAATTTTCGCCGAATAACCTACTAGTAAATATAGTTCAAATTTTAAATATCACGAATTTTGCAGAATCACTTTGTTTGATGTAACAACTTAAATCTATTAAAATAGAAATAAATACCAATACATAGGAGTGATACAAGATGGCAAAAGTATGCTTTTTACTTGATAATGGCTATGAAGATTCAGAGATGAAGAATCCTTATGATGCAGTGAGTGAAGCGGGTCACGAAACTGTTGTAGTTGGAATTGAAAAAGGGGTAGAACTTAAAGGGAAGAAAGGTACAGTGTCTTATACTTCTGACCTTTCCATTAGTGAAGTAAAGGCTGACGACTATAATGCGGTTATTATTCCTGGTGGCTCTGCTCCAGAGGCCCTTCGTGTCAATGATGAAGTCGTGCAATTTGTAAAACAAGCCAATGAACAAGGTAAAGTAATTGCTGGTATCTGCCATGGACCACAGGTCATGATTAGTGCTGATATTTTAAAAGGGGTAAGCGCAACTTCGTACATTGGAATCCGAGATGATTTGAAAAACGCTGGATCAACCTTCTTAGACCAAGAGGTAGTGGTTGACGGAAATATCATTACGTCTCGTACACCTAAAGACGAACCGGCATTTATTAAAGAAATCTTAAAGAAACTGTAAATCGTATAATTTAAAGGTCTCTTCCGATTTGGATGAGGCCTTTTTTACTTCTAGTTTTCTAATACATCCAAACTCGAGACAAAGGGTCGGCGTCTTGGTGTGATGGGGTATTAGAGCCCTGCGGAGAAGAGAAATGGAATTTCAGAGTATTCGAAATTTAAATTTAATTTTTCATTGACTAAGCGTTCATTCAATAATAAAATAATGTGGAAAGTTCTGTAAAATGGGGAGGGATGGTAATGGATTTATCTTTTGAGATTACTGGTAATGGTCATCCTGTTGTTCTTATTCATAGTGGTGGGTCTGATAGAAGACTCTGGAGTTTATTGATACCTCTTTTGTCTAAGCATTACAGGGTGATTGCATTTGATGGCCGAGGTGCAGGCGAGTCACCAAACCCTATAAAACATACAAACTATGTTGAAGATGTACTGTCACTGTTGGATTACCTTGAACTTAAACAGGCAACACTTATCGGCCATTCCATGGGCGGTCAAATTGCTACTGATTTAGCACTTACTTACCCTGAAAGAGTATCAAAGCTTGTATTAATTGCACCATCTTTAACTGGTTTTTCCTATTCAAAAGAGTTTGAACAATATCACAACAAAATAGTAGAAGCTGCCCCAAATATAGAGATGATGTTAGAGCTTGCCCTTTATTCACCAACGTATCAAGTGGTGATTCATACTCCGCAAAAAGATCTCATTGTTCAAATGCTAAGGCAACACTTCGAGCGAATGCTTAAGTGGCCTGCTGATTTCAGTATGAAATGGCCACGGCCGCCTGCGGTGGAACAATTAGGACAATTGAAATCCGAAACATTATTTATGATTGGCAAACTGGATTTAACAGATAATTTTCGAGTTGCTGATGAATTTCATAAGGTTCCAAACATCCGTTTTATCGAAATAAAAGATGCCGATCACATGTTACCCCTCACTCATGCTGAAGTTTTATATCAAGAAATCACTACATTTATAAAGGATGGAAATAAAAATGCCACGTACACCCGAAGAGAATGAGCGTATTCGCCAAGCAACGATAGAAAAAATACGCGCAGCAGCGATGGAGTTATTTATGAAACAAGGATATTACGCAACTTCGATAAACGATATAGCGAAACATGCAAGGATTTCGAAAGGGTTAATTTATAACTATTACAAAGGAAAGGAAGAACTACTTTCTGAAATGGTAAAGGATAGAATTGGCGAAGTGGTCGAAGTCATGTCAGAAGCATTCTCCCAAGAGACACCTAAAGAACAACTAACCCATATAGTGAATGGTGCCATTGATAATATTCACAAAAATCCTGAAGTCCATCGGTTTTATCTTCACCTGCAAACTCAACCAGAGGCTGATGTAGATTTGATTAAATACAGTCGTCTCATAATCGAAGAAAACGCGCGACAGTTTGAATTGCAATGTAAAATCTTTGAAAGAATGGGAGAAAGTGAACCGAGGAGACGGTCGTTATATTTTTCTTCTGTGCTACAAGGGATCATGTTGATGATTGCAACCTATCCACAGAAGTTTCCGATAGAGGAATTAAAGCAGCAGATTATTAGGGAATTTTGTAAATAGAGACATTAAATAAATCGCGGTTCAAATAATGAAATTTTACAAAGGAGAGGGTTTGAGATGGAAACACGGGTGAATCAAATTAAATTGAATGGACTTACTTTTCAATATCGAGAGACTGGGGAACCAACTTCACCACCGATTGTTGCACTTCACGCACTGGGAACAAGTGCAGAATCTTGGAATCCAGTGGCATCGGTTTTAGGAGAAAATTACCGTGTATTAGCTATAGATCAACGGGGGCACGGTGGGAGTGCAAGAACTAGTAATTACAGTTTTGAACTGATGTGTGAAGACTTACTTCATTTTGCGAATGCTATGAATCTAGAAAGGTTTACCCTAATGGGTCATTCGATGGGCGGAACAGTATCCTATCTTTTCTCGGAAACATTTCCGACAAGGATTGAACGGTTAATTGTTGAAGACACACCACCACCTTTTCAGGGAACGCCGATCGAAATTCCTTCTAAACCTGCTGATTCTCTACCGTTTGATTGGGAGGTTGTACCTTCAATACTGCAGCAACTTAATGAACCCAATCCCGAATGGTGGGCTCGACTTACTGATATTACCATGCCGACGCTCCTTTTAGGTGGTGGGTCTAGTCATATTCCTCAGCATAAATTGGAGGAAGTATCTGAGCTAATTCCGAATTGTGAATTTGTGACGTTAGAGTCTGCTGGACATTTTGTTCATGATGACAATTTATACGGCTTTTTGGCAGCTGTAAAAAGTTTTCTAGATTCATAATTCCTCTACCCATCAAAGCGGGTGGCGTGGTACTATAGTAGGAGTCTGGATATGAAAAATTTTAGAAATGAGAGGCAGTGTTTTATGGGAATGACAAAAGGTAAAGGCGTGCAGGCGAAGCCTTCAAGCAACATATTCTCAAATCGGATCGTTCTATCGATCATGAGTTCGAATTTCTTACTGCAACTAGGGATTTGGATACGTAACTTTGCAATACTTTTATATGTGACCGACATTACAAATAATGATCCGGTATATGTATCTCTTATTTCAGTAGCTGAGTTCGCCCCGATTTTCATCTTTTCTTTTATCGGAGGAACATTTGCGGATAGATGGAAACCAAAGTTGACAATGGTCTGGTGTGATTTATTGTCAGCCGTTTCGATATTTGTCGTATTACTTACATTGCTTTATGGTTCGTGGCATGTGATATTTTTTGCCACATTGGTTTCCGCAATCCTTTCACAGTTTTCCATGCCTTCTGCAATGCGTTTGTTCAAACAGCACGTACCTGAAGAACAGTTGCAGTCTGTCATGGCTATGTTCCAATCACTCATGGCGATTTTCATGGTTATCGGTCCGCTTATTGGAACATTCGTATATCAGAAATTTGGGATATACACTTCTATTGGAGTCATGGGCGTCATGTTCCTCCTTTCTGCAGTCGTTTTACTATCCTTGCCTAAGGATTTAGAAAAGGAAAAAACGGATACACAACCGGATTTCAAGAAGGAGCTTATGGACGGCTTCCGTTATGTGTTAAACCACCCAGTTTTGAAATCAATGGGTGCGATATTTGCAGCCTGTGGGTTGGCAGTCGGATTGGTCCAACCGTTAGCAATCTTTGTTGCCATAGAAAACTTGAGCATGCCTAAGGATTTTATCCAATGGTTGCTAATGGCAAGCGGAATTGGAATGCTTATCGGCGGGGGCGTCATTTTTGCGCTGTCCAAAAAGATAACACCTCAAAAGCTGTTGTCGATAGGAATTTTAGTGAGTGTCGTTGCGACGGTAGGAATCGGTTACTCTCATAGCCCTGGACTGACTATCGCACTTCAATTCATTAACGGTTTATTCCTGCCATGTATTCATATTGGAATCAACACGCTAATCTTGAGCAATACAGAAGAAAACTTTGTCGGGCGAGTGAATGGCGTATTGAACCCAATGTTCATGGGGATGATGGTCATCGGCATGTCTATGTCTGGTTTGATGAAAGGAGCGCTTACCTTATCTGGAGTTTACCTAGCATCCGGAATCTTATTCTTAATCGGTGTCTTCTTTATTCTGCCATTGTTTAAGCAAAAGATGCAGTCAGTGTAGTCTGATTGAATAAATCAATGGATAGTGCATGGTTTGCGACAACGACCTGGTCAATATTATATAAAAATATACCAGAGGCACATCAAGTTAAATAACAAGTACATGGTACTTTAATATAAGATCGTTGTTATTCTAAAGGTCTCTTCCGATTTGGAAGAGGCCTTTTTTTAGTTAACTACTGAAGAAAGGAGTTAATACCTATCTTTTCTTAAACGTGAAATGCGACAAAAGTCAGGAAATACAGGCTTTTTTCATATTCAAAAACTACTAAGAATATACTGTAGCAAATAATGACTAAGGGAGTGAAGAAATGAAAGCGATAACAAATTTCTTTGTTCGATTGGTCCAACGTTTTCTACCTGATGCCTTTATTTTTGCGATTATTCTTACCTTTTTAGTGTTCGTATTAGGCATCTTGTTTACAGAAAGCGGACCCGTTGAGATGGTTTCACATTGGGGAACTGGGTTTTGGGATTTACTCGCCTTTACCATGCAAATGGCGCTTGTCGTGGTAACGGGGTATGTATTAGCGAATGCACCTGTTATCAAAAATTTTCTAGCTAAATTGAGTAATTTGGCGAAAACACCGGCTCAAGCGGTTATGCTTGTTACTTTTGTGTCAGCAATTGCTTGTTTAATCAACTATGGTTTCGGTCTAGTCGTAGGGGCCTTATTTGCTATCCATGTGGCAAGGCAAGTACCATCTGCAGATTTTCGTATTTTAGTAGCTGGAGCATATAGTGGATTTTTAGTATGGCATGGAGGTCTTTCAGGGTCCATTCCATTGACGGTGGCAACACCTGGTCATTTTTTAGAAGATAAAATGGGAGTCATTCCAGTAAGTGAAACACTTTTTAGTCCAGCCAATCTCTTTATTGTGGCAGCCCTCGTCATTACTTTACCTATATTTAACCGTTACTTAATGAAAAGTTCAAATACCATCGACCAAGATCGATCTGGATGGAAGTTACCCGATGACACACCTACTACAACAACATCAGCCAACCCAACGACACCAGCCGAAAAAATTGAGAACAGTGTGATTGTTTCGATGTTAATTGGCATCATGGGGTTGGGCTTTATCGTCTATCATTTTGTTACAAAAGGTTTTGATTTAAATATTAATATCGTAAACTTTATTTTCTTATTCATAGGAATTATGTTGCACAAAACACCGATACAGTTCTTAAACACAGTAACGAATGGAGTCAAGAATGCAGGGGGAATTATCATTCAATTCCCGTTTTATGCTGGGATAATGGGAATGGTTACCTTATCAGGGCTTTCTCAGGAAATGGCATTATGGTTCGTCTCTTTTGCAAATGCTCAGACTTTACCATTTTTCTCTTTCCTCAGTGGGGGATTAATCAACGTATTCGTTCCATCAGGTGGTGGTCAGTGGGCTGTTCAAGGACCGATTATGATTGAAGCAGCAGCAGCTATTAATGCAGATCTTGCGAAAACAGCAGTTGGTGTTGCATGGGGAGATGCCTGGACCAATATGATCCAACCATTCTGGGCATTGCCTGCACTAGCCATTGCAGGTTTGCATATACGAGATATCATGGGGTTCTGTGTTATGATCCTCCTATATAGCTTTATTCCAATTTCAATAGGTCTATTATTGTTATAAAATAGAGGCAAACGGACATATCCGTTTGCCTTTCTATATGCAGGTGGATATTTTATGAGAAAAAAGACAGTGGGTGTATTAGTAGTAGCACTTGCTTTGATTTTGACAATTATAGGTTGTATACCTAAAACGATCCCACCTTTAAGAGGTGCTTATCAAAGTGAACATGTGAATGGATATATTATTCAAATGACATTTCAACCTAGAGATCATAGTTTTGTTGAATACATTGATAATAGAGAAGTAGATAAGGGAACTTATGAGGAGATAGAAGATGGTTTGTATAAAATAAATGGCGAAATGCAAGAGTTGGAGATTACTTTAAAAAGTAACAACTCTTTTGATCTAATCGTTAAGAAGTTAAATGACGGAAATCCCATTACATTTAAAAATGTCGATGCCACACCTGTATATATTGGTACAGAGTTTGAAGACATTGAAGAATATAAAACATTATTAGAATGAAGGTGAATGCTTGGTCATACACAGTAAGAACCAGGCATTTTTTATTGGTCACTATTCGAAAAGTGAAACTTTTCCAGGATAGTTCACGTAAATAAAGTATCGGCTTAAGATGGCTATCTGAAGAATTCTCTTGGGCTGCTATAGATATTAAATATATTAAATATGAAGGGGGAATTGGATGGGTTGGTTATTCCTGTTTGTAGTTGTGATTGGAATTGTATTCTTTTTACATAAAAAACTCTCATTTACATATGGTTTATCTCCTAAATCAATAGAGACAAAACCACTTAAAGGGCTAAAGAGACTAAGTGAAAACCTTGAGCAGTCCCTTAGTAAAAGCTATATGAAACATGTAGAAGAGCGGGTAATGAAAGAAAAAAAGTTAAAAGAAAATGAATACAACTGGCGTCTACTTGATTTAAAGCGCTACTTTATCTTGACTTCTCTATTAAAAGAATCGCCAATGTTCAGCAACAAAGTTGATGACCTGTGGCATGAGATGCTTATGTTTACACGTGAGTATGATGATTTTTCAAAAAAATATGCGGGTAGTATCCTGCATCACAGTCCTAATGTAACTAAAATATCTGATCCCGACTTGCGAGGTTTCTTTGATTGGGTATATGCTGAGCTTTTTTTCATTAGAAAAGAGAACATCCATTTGTATAAGGGGTTTTTCAGACATCCCGTAAATCCAACTATCGTTGAAGAGTTTAAAACTTTATCAGAAAACGAACTGATAGATAAGTATTTTAAGAGTGATAGACACTATTTAAGTACCATACTCTCGCTGATCTCCTCTATGAAAAAAACAGCAAATAGCGTCAAAGATTATGAAAAACGTGTTGTACAAGAAAAGATGAGAAAAAGTAAAATTCAAAAAAACTTCAACGCCATGCTCGTTCCATTCTTATCTGTTTCTTATTTTCATTATGATGATTTTTTAAGTTACATGAAGATTGGTAGTGTGAGTTCATCAAGCTGTACAAGTTGCGGTTCAGGTAGCTCATGTAGTTCTGTCTCTTCTTGCAGCAGTTCATGCTCAAGCTGTGGTGGGGGTAGTGATTAAAACAATTACACACTCTATGAAATATAACTTCCTTGATATACTATTACCAAATCTAACCTTTACGTGATAAAAGGTACGTGTCAGGTTTGGAAGAAGGTATTTAGGTTAGTTCAGTTGAATAATTATAATAGACTCATTTTTAGTTTAATTCTAAATTGGAGGGGTTTTATTGAAGACATTGTTTCGTTATAACTGGATGGTCAGGGAAGAATGGTATCGATGGTGTGAAGAGTTAAGTGAAGAGGAACTTCTACGAACCAGAACTGGTGGTGTAGGTAGTATTTTGCAAACACTTTTTCATATAGTGGATGTGGAATGGAGTTGGATTCGCCTATTACAAGGAAAACCAGATTTTCAAGAGAGTTTTGAGGATTATAAAAGCTTAGAACAGGTTCGTAAATTGGACACCAAGTTTCGACCTGAAGTGCTGAATTTTATTAAAAATTGGGATAGTAGTATGGAAAATAACTTATTGTACGATACCCTCCCAGACGGAAGAGTTGAAACAGACACATGGGGTGAGGTAATGCGACATGTAATTGCACATGAAATTCACCATATCGGACAATTATCAGTTTGGTCACGAGAAATAGGGAAAAAGCCTGTGTCTGCTAATTTCATTGGACGTGGCCTTGTATCTCACATGAATGAATAATTTATAGATTTGATAGATAAATTAAAACATGAATAGAGTACTATTAATATAGTGTTTTTCCAGAATAGTTTTAAGTAAAATGACACCATCCCTGTGTAATGGTGTCATTTTTTTCTTATACGAGTGTCGAAATCAGTCTATGAAAAAATTTATATCTCATTTAAAAAGATATGATGTAGCAGGCAAGCCTGATTTGAAAGGTATTATCAAATTAATCAGTGGTCGAAATCAGTTCCTTTTATAATTTTTAGTTAATTGACAATATTCTAATTCGTTGTTATGCTCTATTCGATGAAACGTTTCATTAATAAAAAATAGGAAGTATACCATGACTAAAAAGGTGACGATACGAGATGTTGCAGAATTAGCTGGTGTGTCTATTGGTACTGCATCGAAAGTCATAAATAATATTGGTAACGTCCATATTGAACTCAAAAACAAAGTAAACGCAGCAATAAAAGCCCTAAACTACTCCCCAAACATGATAGCAAGAAGTTTGAAGTCATCCGTCTCAAAAACAATTGCTGTTCTTCTATCTAACATTACAAACCCCTTCCAGATGACTTTGGCCAAAGGTATTGAAGAAGTTATCTTTGAGAAAGACTATCTATTTATCATCAGCTCCACAAATGAAAATCCTACTAATGAACGAAAAAATTTACAACTTTTTTACGAGCAACGAGTTGACGGCATTATTCTTTGTTCGACTGGTCAAGTCAACGAAGATATTCTTTCGTTAGTCGAAAGAAACATTCCAATGGTCCTTGTTGATCGACCCATCCCTCATCTGCCTGTTCATATAGTGGCAGACGATAACTTTATCGGCATGGAAAAATTAGTTACATACCTCTATGAATTAGGGCATCAAGAAATAGGTGTCGTTCATGGAGATTTGAACACTGTTCACGGAAAACTTAGGTACGATAGTGTTCTGCAGTCACTAACGAATTATGGCCTTACAACTGAACACCAGTTTTTTGGTGATTTTACCTATGAAGGAGGTCAACGAGCAGTAGAATATTTTCTATCGAAAACGATCGTGCCTACAGCCATCATTTCGTCAAATAATAATATGACGGCAGGTGTGTTAAAGGCGTGTCAAAACTACAAGATTACCATTCCAGATCAACTTACGGTTGTGTCATTTGGAGAGTTAGAGTACGAATGGGATATCATCATGCCTAAAGTGACTGCAATTGTTCAATCTCCACGTGAAATTGGGAGACGTGCAGCAAGTTTGCTATTAGAACAAATGAATAGGGAAGGTCAACATCAAATCGTTCAACTTTTCATCGAACCTGAAATCTCTGTAGGAAACTCTTCTTCTCCTAAAATTTAACGAAGAAAAGGTGATATACGTGAAGGCGCTTGTAAACTACGATTCTGGTAAAAATAAGGTTGAAATCAGAGAAGTACCGATTCCGAAAATAGGACCAAAAGACATATTATTGAAAGTGGAAGCTGTAGGAGTCTGTGGAAGTGATTTACATATGTATCATGATATACAAGGCTTTGCTGTGAAACGACCTGTCATTTTAGGACATGAATTTGCAGGAACAGTTGAAGAGGTAGGTTCTGAAGTAACCCAATTTAAAAAGGGAGATCGCGTTGTCAGTGAGACGCCATCATATGTTTGTGAAAACTGTATTTATTGCAAATCAGGTTTATATAATTTATGCCCGGACCGAAAAGGCTTTGGTGTTTTAGCTGATGGAGCCATGGCTCAGTATGTGAAAACACGAGAAGCCATCGTTCACCACATACCAGATGGGATTCCGTTCGAAAAAGCAGCCTTAACGGAGCCTTCATGTGTAGCTTATAATGCGGTCGCCCATCATTCGAGAATTCGACCCGGCGATCATGTTGTGGTGTTTGGGCCGGGGCCGATTGGATTAATGTGTATTCAGATTGCTAGATTGTTTGCACCAGGAAAATTGACAGTTGTTGGTTTGGAAAAAGATGCAAACCGGTTAGAAGTAGCGAAACAATTTGGTGCAGATGAGGTACTTATTGCAGAGAAACAAGATGTTGTCCGTGAAATAACCAATTACGGAGATGGTTTCGGTGCTGATTTAGTGCTTGATGCGGTTGGTGTAAGTCAAACGTTAAGGCAGAGTATTGAGATTGTTCGACCTGCTGGGCAAATTACGAAGCTTGGATGGGGACCTGAACCCATTGGCTTTAGTCTTGACCCACTGATTCAAAAAGCGGCTAGACTGCAAGGGTCCTTTAGCCATACGTATCCAATGTGGGAAAAGGTCTTGCTATTAATGCAAAAAGGAGAAATTGACCCATTTCCAATGGCAAAGGTCTATTCACTAAATGATTGGCAAAATGCCTTCGATGAAATGGATTCGTTAAAGCACGCGAAATCTGTTATTGTGCCAAACTAAAACAATCGAAAAGGAGAATTCAATGAACGAAAACAGAGTCAGAATTTCAGTTTTCCCAAAAGGGTATATCGATGTTTTATCTAATGGAAAAATGAATGTGTTTGAATGGATTGAGCAAGCAGGAACACTTGGTGCAGATGGAATGGAAATGTATCCTACATTCTTACAATCTACTGAAAAGTCATATTTGGAGAAGGTGAAGCAAGCAGCTGCTTCTGTAAATCTAGTGATTCCAATGATGTGTGCATCACCAGATTTTACTCATCCCGATCCAGGTTTTCGGGAAAAAGAAATAAGCAAGATGAAAGAAATGATTGATGCCATGGCCATTCTTGGACCAGATGATTTTAGAAGCTGTCGGGTTTTATCTGGGCAAAGAAGACCTGAGGTATCAAGGGAGGACGGAATTAGGTGGACCATTGATTGTATCAATGAGCTCCTTCCCTATGCAGAAAGTAAGCGAGTCTACCTCGTCATGGAAAACCATTACAAAGATGGTTTCTGGATTTATCCGGAATTTGCCCAGAAGTCGGATATCTATTTAGAAATTGTGGAAGGGATATCATCTGATTGGTTTGGCGTGAACTTCGATCCATCAAATGCTGTTTTTGCAGGTGATGACCCATTAGCGTTACTGGAGAAAGTAAAGTCCAGCTTAATTACCATGCATGCCAGTGATCGTTATTTAAAAGAGGGGTATTCCATGAAAGATATCGAGAATCATTTGGTACAAGGATATTCAGAGGGATTAGCACATGGTGTCATTGGGAAGGGCATTATTGATTATGATGGTATTTTTCAACTATTAGCCAATATACATTTTTCTGGATGGATTTCAATCGAAGATGGGGTGAATGGTTTAGGGGAAATGAAGGAATCTGTCGAATTTTTAAAGAGGAAAGTAGACGAATATTTTTTATCGGGTAACTGACGTAAGGACTATTAATTGTAAGCGCTTTACGTCTTAACCATATTACGTATGAAAGGGGAAAGGCGAGTGAGAAAAATAAGGGGGCTTAGCTTTTTACTGGTTTTAGGATTGTTCGTAGGCTTACTGGCTGCTTGTAGTAGCAATGCTCCAGCTTCAGAAGAGCCATCATCAGATTCAAATGACAATAAGAACAAAGACGTTGAATTAAGGATTATTGCTGCGAACCATCCATGGACAGAAGCAATCGAACCATTAATTCCTCAGTTTGAACAGGAGTCAGGCATTAAAGTAAAGCTAGAAAAATATTTTGAGGACCAATTAACTCAAAAACTTACAACAGAATTTACTGCAGGTTCTGATAGTATCGATGTATTTATGATTCGTCCGCTGCAAGAAGGAAAACTCTTTAATCTCAATGGGTGGGTTGCTGATTTAACAAGTTATACAGGCGATTCAGACTGGGATTTAAGTGATTTTACAGAGTCATCCGTTAATTCTTTAAAAGACGGTGAAAAGATTTTTGGTATTCCAACCGTTACTGAACGTGAAATCTTGTATTACCGAAAAGATATTTTTGAAGAAAATAATATTGAACCTCCAAAAACATTAGATGATCTATATGAAATTGCAAAACAATTAAATGACCCTTCCAATGACTTTTACGGAATGGTATCACGCGGACAACGTGCTGCGGCTGTAACTCAATTCTCAAGCTATCTATACGGTTTTGGTGGGGACTTTATCGTAGACGGAAAAGCTGCGATTGATACACCAGAAGCGATTAAAGCTTTTGAGTTTTACGGTAATTTACTAAAGGATGCAGGACCTCCAGGCGTCTTAAATATGAGTTGGCCTCAAGCTGCTGGTTTATTTGCACAAGGTAAAGCAGCTATGTACACAGATGCTGATAGTATTTATCCAAACCTACTAGATCCTGAAAAATCAGTTGTAGGTGAAAAGGTTGGGTTTGCCGTATTCCCAGAAGGACCAGAAGGACAAACGCCATACAACGTTACGTCATGGGGCGTGGCGATGAATGCTAAATCCAAAAACAAAGATGCTGGGTGGGAATTTATCAAGTGGGCAACAAGTAAAGACATTGTAGCTGAGTTACAAAAGAAGAGTGTTCCAGGACCACGACAATCTGTATGGGATTCACCAGAAGGAACAGAGGCGTTCCCTGAAGAGCTCGTTAAAGTCATCTCTGAGTCGAATAAGATTGGAAAAGAATATGACCGTCCATTAGTTATTAAAGTAAATGAGGCAAGAGACATGATTGGTACGGCGATTGTGACGGGCATTGAAGGTGGGGATGTAGAAGCCGCTGCAAAAGAAGCCAACAAACAGTTCCAGCAATTATTAGATGATGAAAATTAAAAATTGAATGGGAAAGAGCGGGTATTACTAAATGTTAATACCCCTCTATCCTCTTTATAGCGATACATAGAAGGGGGATGAATATCATTCAACTTTGGATTGAAAAACATCTTAAGTATATTTTTACGTTGCCTTCCGTACTTTTTGTTCTCATTATGATTGTATTTCCTGTTGGATATACAGCCTATTTAAGTTTTTTTGACTGGAGCATGTCGAGCGTTTCACCGCCGAAATGGGTGTTTTTAGACAATTTTAAGAAAATCTTTTTTGATGATCCTCGGTTTTGGCCAGCCTTTTTTAGAACGTTTTATTTTACGATTTTGGCAGTTGTTACTCAAACCGTATTGGGGGTAGCGATTGCACTTTTATTTTTTAGAAACTTTAAAGGTAGTAATCTCGTAAAGACCTTATTTTTACTTCCTATGGTTTCAACACCGGTTGCAATCGGACTAGTTTGGTTATTAATTTTCGAACCATCCATCGGGTTTGCGAATCAGTTCTTAGGTTATTTTGGAATTGATCCACAGTTATGGATTGCGTCACCGAAACAGGCATTGCCGGCAATTGCGATGGTAGACACATGGCAATGGACACCCATGATTACGTTAATCACATTAGCCGGACTCTCTCAATTACCGAATGAAAATTATGAGGCGGCGGCTGTTGATGGCGCTAATGCATGGCAAATTTTTTGGAAAATCACATTACCTCTAATGGCTCCTACCATATTCGCAGCAGTTCTTCTACGTTCCATTGATGCGGTAAAGCATTTTGATTTAATCTATGCCATGACACAGGGCGGACCTGGTTATGCAACTGAAACCTTAAATATTTATGGGTTTGCCAATGGATTTCAGTATTTCAAGTTAGGATATACGAGCGCTATTTTAATGGTATTCTTTATGATTGTGCTGATAATGAGTTGCTTAATCTTGATCTTCCGTAAGAAGACGGAGGTGACATTATGAAGCATAAACGGAGAATGGAGATTATACGTTATGTTTTAATCGCTTTTGTGAGTGTAGTATTCTTATTCCCATTTGTGTGGATGTTCATTGCTTCTCTTAAAAACCAAGCTCAAATCATGTCTACGGACTCCATTTTTATTTTTACACCTAGTTTTAAAAACTACACTGAAGTTTTTGCGCAATATGACTTTATTAAGTTTATCGTAAATAGTTTTATTGTTGCTTTTGCTTCAACCGTTCTTGGATTGGTGTTGGGATTACCAGCAGCCTATGCGATTGCAAAATATAAGCTTCATAAATTTGGAGTCATTATATTAATAGCTAGAATCATTCCTGGTATTTCGTTTATGATTCCTTGGTTTATCATTTTCTCAAAGCTTGGCTTAGTCGACACTTATACGGCATTAACATTAAGTCATATGTTAGTAGGTTTGCCCTTTATTATCTGGATAATGATATCTTCCTTTGAAGCACTGCCACAAGAACTAGAGGATTCGGCTCGAGTAGATGGTTGTACATTGCAAGGCGCATTTTTTAGGGTCTTGCTTCCATTGGTTTCACCAGGAATTATTACAGCTTCTATGATGTCGTTTATCCTATCGTGGAATAACTTTATGTTTGCTTTAGTACTAGCTGGGGATGACACGAAGACATTACCAATTGCCGTCTTTAATTTTATCTCTTATTCAGAAATCAATTGGGGAGCTCTAATGGCAGCTGCTGTCATCATTACGCTACCAATCTTGATTATTTCATTGCTTCTACAACGATACATTGTAAGTGGTATTATTTCAGGGGCAGTAAAAGGATAAGCGTCATCAGGAAAGGATGGTCGATGTGCTGATTGATTTACATGGGATGGTAGGAGTCGTTACGGGTGTTGGAAAAGGAATTGGGAAAGAGATCATTTTGACCTTAGCTCGAGAAGGGGTTAAAACAGTGGGGATTGATGTATTCCCAGATGATCTTGACCAGTTAGCACAAGAATTTAAAGAACAAGGATTAGAGGGTTTGTTTTTTGACTGTGATGTTACTGATAGTACTAGGATTTCTGAAGTGATTCGTGAGACGGTGCAAAAGTATGGCAGGATTGACCTGTTGGTTAACAATGCAGGTGTTGCTGGGAACGGAGAAGTTGAAACTTTAGCAGAAGAGGTTTGGGATTACTGTCATGATGTAAATCTAAAAGGGATGTACCTGATGTGCAAATCTGTTATTCCCATTATGAAAAAGCAGCAATTCGGTCGGATTATTAATTCAGCATCTTTTGCAGCGATTATCCCAAGTATTGGCAGTGCTGCATACGCCTCTTCTAAGGCTGGAGTGAAACAATTTTCTCGCGTGCTTGCTGGAGAGTTAGGACCATGGAATATTACGGTTAACAGCTATGCCGCGGGAATGATTCCGACCACTCTCAATCACTTTTCCGAGTTGCCACAAGAACAACAAGAGCGGTTATTAGACAGCTTAACGTTAAGAAGATGGGGAGAGAAAAAGGACATCGCACAACTTATCTGTTTTTTAGCATCCGATTTGGCGGGGTATATTACCGGCACTCTAATTGATGTGAGTGGAGGAAAATATGCAACACAGTTTCCGAAGGCAGCTTACGAGTAATACGTTTTTCCTTTTTTAAATTCTATAGAAATTAGTAGAGGGGCTTGAAGATGCAACCAATTGTGCAGATTTCACTCGATTTAACGAACATTGATGAAGCTCTAGAAATGGCGGAAATCGCTATAGAGGCTGGGGTTGATTGGATTGAAGCAGGAACCCCATTATTACTTGCAGAAGGTTTACATGCAGTAAGAAAACTACGGGAATTATTTCCCGATAAGCCGATTGTTGCAGACTTAAAGACAATGGATGGTGGCTATTTGGAAGTAGAAATGATGGCTAAGGCTGGAGCTACCCATGTTGTTGTCATGGGTGTTGCTCATCCAGCGACCATCCGAGCAGTTGTAAAAGCAGCAAGGGATTATGGTGTAGAAGTGATGGGGGATATCATGGCTTCATCTGACAAAGTATTATGTGCAAAGATGCTTGAGGAAAATGGTGTTGACTACATTATTGTTCATACGGGTTTTGATGAAAGAGGAGAAGACCCGGATCGCTCACCGTTTGATTGCTTAGAAGATGTTGTATCGGCCGTTTCCATTCCGGTTCAAGCTGTCGGAGGATTATCGATTGAACAAGCTGCTCAAATGCCAAAGTATGGTGCGCCATTAGTTGTAATAGGTGCTCCGTTAGTGATTGATAACCAAGAATTTCGGCCGAGTTCGGGGTCAGACCAGCTTAAAAAAACATTAACTAAGTTTGTTAAAAGAGTAAAAGGCCAATAAATTTAAAACTTGGGAATTTAGAAGTAGTCTAGTTTTCTAGGCTGCTTTTTTGTGTTGCGCGTTCGGATTTAGTGCTAAAAAAGGGCTTTTGTTTTAAAGAAAGTTTACACTAAGAACCACTCCTATCCAGCCTTCGCTCTTCCCTTTCTTTTCTTGTACGAATAAACGATTATTTCGATTAGGACAGTTAGAATAAAGGATAAAAAAACAATCGTTTCAGCAGGATCCATGACTCGAAAGGGACTCGTTGCATTTCTAAATGCTGTTTGCAGATCGAAACCCTCCAGATAATCTAGCCAAAACGAGAAGCTCATTAGACAGCCCATCATCAATACAGTAATCCCGATTATCTTCATTTTTCTCACACCTTTTTTCAAATTATTATTTCCTTTTAAAACGCTTATATGACAAGGTATAAATATTAATCTACTGGGCAGAACAGTTAATACTATAGAATAGAAAGGTTTTACAAAAATGCCTGGTTTTTTCAAGAATAAACATAAAAAAAGTAACACAACTAATGAAAACCAAACGCAACCGCCATCAGAACAGGATTTTCCTGATTCCATTGATGTACGATTATCTAATAATCTTGATGTGATTAAAAATAAAACAGGTAATAGTTTTGATGTGATTATTCGAAATGTTAGCATCGGGCTACAACCAAAGATTCAAACCGCGATTGTCTATATAGACGGGCTTGTCGATAGCCAGTCCATAAAAGATTTTTTAATTGAATCCATCATAAAAAGTCCTGATTTGCAGGAGAAGCTGATTCAACAAGATCCATTAGAGGTAATTGAAGATGAGGCTTTGCCATTTGGGAGTATAAGAAATGCCAATGATTGGGAACAACTTTTTTCCGCGTTAATGGATGGGGAAACGATCATTCTTGTAGATGGAAAAACGAAGGTGCTCGTTGTTGATACAAGAGGTGGCGATAGACGTTCGATTGAGGAACCAACGAGTCAAGTGACGGTGCGTGGTCCTCGTGATGGATTTACAGAGTCGATAATCACAAATACCTCTTTAGTGCGCCGGCGTATCAAGTCTCCGAATTTGTGGGTGGAAGCAAGAAAGTTGGGTAAGGTGACGAATACTGACGTTGCCATTATGTATATAAATGGAATTGCAAACGAGAAAATTGTTGAAGAGGTTCGTAGACGTATTGATCAAATTGATGTTGACAGTATTCTTGAGTCTGGATATATTGAACAGTTTATTGAGGACCAAACATTTACTTCCTTTCCGACACTTTATCATACGGAAAGACCTGATACGGTTTCAGGGAATCTTCTTGAAGGGAGAATTGCCATCTTCGTAGATGGGACTCCTTTCGTATTAATTGCACCCGCTGTTTTTATTCAGTTCTTTCAGGCAGTAGAAGATTACTATGCGCGATTTGATATTGCGACGGCACTACGTTTTTTACGGATTTTAATCTTTTCAATCTCGATTATTGCACCTGCAGCCTATATTGCTGCGACCACGTTTCATCAGGAAATGATTCCGACACAGTTATTAATTGCTGTAGCGGCACAAAGGGAAGCTGTACCTTTTCCGGCATTTGTAGAAGCTCTCATTATGGAGGTCACATTTGAAATTCTGCGAGAAGCCGGAATTCGAATGCCGCGGGCAGTAGGTTCTGCGATTTCTATAGTTGGAGCCCTTGTAATTGGACAAGCAGCGGTTCAGGCGGGAATTGTTTCACCAGCCATGACCATTGTGCTGGCAATGACAGCAATAGCTAGTTTCGCTACTCCATCCTTTGCGATGGCGATTTCTGCAAGATTGGTTCGCTTTGTATTTATGATTGCTGCAGCTACATTTGGTTTTTACGGAATTATCTTAGGGATTATTATGCTTACGATTCATCTTAGTGGCTTGCGTTCATTTGGTGTTCCCTATATGACACCAATGGCTCCGTTTATTCTGAAGGAGAACGCGGATACCTTTTTCCGGTTACCATGGTGGGCATTAAAGAGGCGGCCACAATTGATCAGTGAAGGAAATATGATTCGCGTAGGGAAAGACCAGAAACCTGAGCCGCCTATTGGACGCGGCATGCTTAAGTTTACTGAAGAAAAAGGTGACCAAGATGAATAGAGGTATTGTTCTTCTCCTTTTATTCTCTGTACTTATTCTCCTATCGGGTTGTTGGAGCAAGAAGGAGCTTACTGACATCGCGATAATTTCTGCTTTTGGTATCGATAAGAATGATAAAGGACAGTACGTAGGTACGATTCAAGTAATTAATCCTGGGAATGTTACAGGTGGCCAGCAAGATGGAGGTTCAAGTATTGGCCCACCAATTAATGTGTATACTGAGACAGGAAATAACCTTACTGAAGTTAGTAGGAAGTTTTCCACCGGCATATCGCGAAGACTATATTATGCCCATACAAATTTAGTAGTTGTTGGAGAGCGATTAGCAAGAGAGGAAGGAATCCTCCGTCTTTTTGATGCCATGGACCGTGACCCAGAATTTCGAATCACATCTGAGGTGATCATTGCTCAAGATATGGAGGCAAAAGATATTGTAAGAACAATAACTCCAATTGATAAGATCCCTTCCAATAAAGTGATTAAAACACTAAAGTCAACAGAAAAAAACTGGGGGACACATCTGAGAGCGAATATGAAAGATGTACTTAATAACCTAGTATCCGATGGGAAAGAGCCATTAATTACAGGGTTTCAAATTAAAGGTGAAATTGATCAGGCTATGAAAATGGCAAATATTGAAGAAACGACTCCTAAAGCGGTTCTTGAGGCCGAGGGAATAGCTCTTTTTAGAAACGGAAAGCTAGTTGATTGGTTACAAGGGAGTACGGCAAGAGGATCTTTATGGATTTTGGATAAAATTGAAAAAACGGATGTGAATATTAATTGGCAAGAACATGAAGAAGCCATTGCGTACGAAGTGATTCGCCAAAAAACCAAAGTTCTGCCTAAGGTTTATAATGAGGAACCCTTGATTACCATAGATGTAAGTGCTGAAGGTGATATCGGGGAAGTAGAAATACCAGTCGATTTAACAGACCCACTTGTATTAGTAAAAATCGAAAAAGAGGTTGAAAAGGAAATTAAGAAAGAAATCCAAGAGGCCATAAAACAGGCCCAAAAAAATAAATCGGATGTTTTTGGATTTGGAGAAGTGGTCCAACGCGCCGATCCTAAGCTTTGGAAGAAGCTCAAGTCTGACTGGAATTCAGTGTATTTTCCAGAATTAGTCGTGGATGTCAAAGTAGATGCGTTTGTCCGTCGGACGGGTATACGCACAAAATCTTTCCTTACTGAAATAGAGGAAAATCGTAAATAGAAATAAGGAGCATATCACATGGAGAAGGCAAAAATCAGTTCTTATCAGCTATTTGTACTTGTCTTGCTGTTTGAATTAGGAAGTGCATTACTTCTGCCACTTGCAATGGACGCTAAGCAGGATGCTTGGATTGCCGTTCTCCTTGGGATGTTGGGTGGAATGATACTCTTTATTATCTTTTTCCGTCTCTATCAATATTACCCCGACAAATTACCAACCATGTATGTACAGATAATTGTTGGAAAACCACTCGGGAAGCTACTTGCTTTTATGTACATCTTATATTTTGCTTATCTAGCAGCAAGAGTATTAAGGGATTTTGGTGTAATGCTGGTGACATTCGCCTATCCAGAAACACCATTATTTATTGTCAATGCACTTTTAATTATCGTAGTAGTATATGGGGTTCGAAAAGGAATCGAGGTATTAGGGAGAACAGGGGAACTGCTTTTTAGCATCATGTATGTGCTAGCGGTAACGGGATTTATCCTCATTGTGATCTCTGGTTTAATTGATGTAAACAACCTAAAGCCAATATTAGGTGAAGGCATTATGCCTGTTGTAAAAGCAGCATTTACTCAGACTTTGTTTTTTCCATTTGGAGAGAGTGTTGTATTTGCGATGATTTTTCCTTACTTAAATAATACACGTAAAGCAAGGATTGCCGGTTTATGTGCAATAGGTTTAAGTGGGATCAATCTAACGCTTGTCATGTTAATGAACATTAGTGTGTTGGGTGTTAATCTGACATCTCGTGCACCCTTTCCACTCTTGGCTACCATTCAAATGATTCAAGTAGCGGAGTTTATTGAACGACTCGATATCTTTTTTATGTTAGCTTTAATTATTGGGGGATTTTTTAAAATCGGGATCTTTTTTTATGCGGTTGTCACAGGGGTTACCAATTTGTTCTCAATAGAAAGTCATACACGTTTATGTTATCCAATGGCTTTGGTTGTTTTATTATTATCCATAACGATGGCTAGTAGTTTTGCTGAACACTTACATGAGGGTTACAAATTTGTTCCTATGTTGCTTCACTTACCCTTTCAAGTCATCTTTCCAATCATCCTTTTAGTAATTGCGATGATAAGAAGAAGGAGAAGTTAAGGGGAATTTCATATCCACTTGGCCCATAAAAAAATCTTCCAAAACGGAAGAATTTTTATTTCAAATTCGGATATCCTTGCTGGCGTAATGCCTCATATACCAATATCGCAGCAGTACTTGAGAGATTGAGTGAACGAACATGATTGTTCATGGGTATTCTCAAAAAGTGATTTTTGTTCTTTTCTAGTAAATCTTTCGGCAAACCCGTTGTTTCTTTTCCAAACATAAAAAAATGTTCCTTCGTTTCATCACTGAAATCAAAGCCTGTATGTGTTTTTTCACCAAACGTCTCTATAAAGTAAAATTCACCTTGATTTTTTGAAAAAAAGTCTTCCAATGAATCATAATACGTGATGTTCACATCATTCCAGAAATCGATGCCTGCTTTTTTTAACATTTCCGGATCTGTTGAAAAGCCAAGTGGTCTAATTAAATGCAAGGCTGAACCCGTTGCTACACAAGTGAGTGCAATATTTCCAGTATTAGCCGGAATATCTGGTTGATAAAGTACAACATGAATCGCCAAGAGTGGTCACCTCTAACTTCTATTTTACACTCCAAATTATAGCATATTACGTATACTAGTAAACGAGGTTGAAGTCTTTATTCTGAAATCAATAAAATAGAGAAGGACTACAACTCGAAGTAATGTATAAGTAGATGGAAGGGGAGAGAAAGTAGGTAACCTGGCACAACTATGTGAAAAAGGAGTCTCAAAATATGAACTTCGAATCAATCACAGAAGAATCATTAAACCTGGCATTAGACATCATGAACTCAAATCCGACATACAACATGATAGAAAACGGCAATCCTGTAAGAACAATAAAAGAAGTAAGAAGTGAACTGCTCAACTCAACAACAAATAGTTATTTAATAAAAAAAGAAGGAAGAACCTATTGGTATCGTTGATTTTTTAGAACATAACCCAAAAGACAAACATCCTTGGATTGGTTTATTTATGATCCATGGTGCTTATCATTCTTTAGGTTACGGAAAAAAGGCGTATGTTGCTTTTGAAGAAAGTCTAAAACAACAACATTTCAAGAAGATTCGACTTGGCGTATTACACAACAATGAGCCTGCAAAACGGTTTTGGAGATCAGTTGGATATTCATTTTATGGAAAAAGCGAGTGGGAAGGAAAGGTAGTTGACTGTTTTGAGAAAAAGTTGGAGTAGATCATTACCACTTTTGTGAACTTACATGATGACTCGAAAGAAGACACTATTTTTGAGGACTGGTGTCAATTTAGTTATTCAAAAGAAGACCAGTTACATAATTTGTAAAAAGTATTTTCTTTTGCTTCTAGCGATTTTTTGTGAACGAACATGCTCGTTACCTTATCTTTGAATCATACACTCAAAGGTTATTAATAATTTCCACATATATTGGTTTGCTCTACTCCACACAATAGAATGAGGAGGGAAGAGTTATGAACTATATGCAACTACTGTCATCCGTACTTAGGAGCTTAGGTGGCAACAAATCACTGAAAGCATTCAAACGAAAACGAAACAATAGAATGTGGATATGGATTTCTATATTAGGTGTAACCATACTTGGTTTATTCGGTGGTAAAAATAGTCGGATCAATCAAGAAGTTCAGAAGAGATTTCAACAAGCCCAAAATTCGTCTCAAAATTCCTCTGAATTAAAAATGAATCCATTCGAAGTAAACTACGATCTTGCAATGGAAATTGCAAAAGAAATAAATCCTGATTATAAAATTCCTACTCAACAACAGGAAAATGAATAAAAAATTCAAGTGGCTGGATTTATATATCCAGCCATTTTTCAATCCACTAATCTAATTATGTATTTGTTGTTGTACCTGTTGGATAATTTGTTGCGCCTTCTCTAGTTCACTTTGGGCAAAGTGACATGCCTCTGATTCAGGACTATTCGAATTCACTTGTTTTAAATGATGATGGGCTGTATGGATAATATCTTGGGCTTCTTGTAATTTACTTTTAAAGTTCATCACAATTCCTCCATTCATTAATATGTTCTCTTTTATCATGTGCAAGTATGTAGTTAAATACGCAAGTCTTACTAACAATGGCATAACAAGACTTTGCAATATTTACTCCAGCAACGACACCTAATCCTAATAGAAAAAGCCAATTTTCAAGAAAATTGGCTTTCTGTAGTTATTTAATTTGGCTGTTTTTTCGCAAACTTTGTTGTTTTTTATATCGTTGACTTCCGCTTCAGGTGGACGCTTTCCGCGGGCGTGGCTTGAGCCTCCTCAACGAAATGTGGAGGCGGCTTGACAGAAACGAGAAAATTGGCCGACTAAAGCGCCACGTCCTGTGGCGGAGTCGGCACTAGCACTTCCTGTGCGTCGGAGACTCCTCCTTCAGAGGCGTATTTTGCCTCTGAAGGAGGAGTTGAAATTTCTCGAGTTTCTAGCCGCTGAAACTGGACTCGTAGCTACCGCTCCTGCGGGGTCTCAAGTCTCACGCTTGGACATTGAATTTGCTTCATTGAAATAACCCACGCACGAAGAAAATGTGAATACATTTTCGAGGAGTCGCCACCTTACGCTCCAATCAATTAGTTTTGCCTTTATTATCAGAAAGCAACAATCTTTTAGAAAAGAGCCTTTAATTTAAATCTTAATATGCTAAACCGTATAGGGCCTTAATATGAGATAAGTAACGAACATGACTAGCTTCTTTCATCAAGGATGCTGGAAGACCTTTTAAAGGAATATTGTTTCCACCAACAGAAGCTACGCCGTCTTTACGTCCGAGACTAGCAAGCGTTCCAGAATTGATTGGGTTAAATTCTTCGAGCTTTTGTCCTTTAAGGATAGCGAAAAGGTTATATCCACATGTTTCACCCATTTGCCATGCATTTTGTGCAGTAGGCGCATATAATGGGCGACCCCCATCTGCTGGAAGTGCCACAGACGCATCACCAACCACAAATACTTCTGGATGTGATTTAGAGCGCAAATACTCGTCAATAACTGCTTTACCACGATCACATTCAAGGCCAGATTCTTGAACGATTGGAAGTGCAGCAACGCCGCCTGTCCAGATAAATGTGTTCGATTCAATTGTTGAACCGTCTTTTAGGGAAATTTTATTTCCTTCAACGCCTGTAACAGGTAAGCCAGTTAAGAAGTCAACACCACGTTTAGCTAAACTTTCAGTAGCACGCTCGATTAAGTTATCAGGAAGTACTGGTAAGATTTTAGGGCCAGCTTCAATTAATTTGATGTCTAGGTCATTAAAGTCAACACCATATTTTCTAGCCACTTCAGGGAAGTGGTCTACGATTTCACCAACTAGTTCAACACCAGTTAACCCACCACCACCGATTACAATTGTTGCATCTGCTGGATTTTTAGATTCCGCATAAGCTGCAATTTTGCTTTCAATGTGTTGGTAGATGCTGTTTGCATCTTCAACTGATTTTAATACAAAACTGTTTTCTTCAAGACCTGGGATACCAAAGAAACCAGTTTGGCTACCAAGAGCAACGACTAAGTTGTCGTAATCCAAAACAGAACCATCCGCAAGTTGGACTTCTTTTTCATCTACTGAGAAAGACGTTACTTCGCTGATTACCACGTTGACATCTTTATTTTTGAAAAGCTTTGTTAACGGGAAAGAGATTGCGCGTTCAGTTGTTGTACCACCCGCAAGACGGTGTAATTCTGTAATAAGTTGGTGAGTAGGGTATTTATTCACCACTGTAATTTGCGCTTCTTCTTTACTTGCATATTTACGTAATGTTAGAGCAGTTAATAAACCTCCGTAACCTGCACCTAAGATGACGATTTTTTTTGACATGATTTATCCTCCGTCCTTACTAAGTAATAAAAAGGGTACTGATTATTAATTAAGCTTTACGTTCAGCTTGAACTTCTAGAAATGCGCTTACAAAACGTAACATTTTTTGTGCTTCTGGATCTTTCAATAATTTTAATACACCAAATAGCCCGATCACTTCATTTGAAGCTTCAGCACGGTCTTTTGCTTCAATAGCAGTAGCAGCAATTGATTTAACTGAGCCAATAACAGGTTCAGAAATTTCTTTGATTGCACTGACTGTATCATTTTTTAGAACATCGTCAGTCGCCACTAATTGAGCTAAATCATATGTTTTTGTTAAGAGATTTACAGCCTCTGTTAACTTTGGTAGTTGCTCGACTAAAGTAGTGAGCGATTCTTGCACTTCAGGTTTTAATAATTGATCAAGTAATTCTTTTTCTGTGCCTGTAGCCTCTTTTTCTTGAATCAATACTTCTGACATTTTCAATTCTCCTTCATCGTTGAATTTTCACTAAGTATTATCTGGTTTTAATATACTATATCGAGAAAATGTTCACATATTCACATTTAAAAGGGGAAGACATTAACTGATTTATACCATATTTATGTGTATTCTAATTTCCTAGTTATCTAGTAATAGAAGAAATACCTATGAAATTTGAACCTTGTTGGTAAAGTGCATCTATCATGTATTTCACCTTAAAAGGCAAGATGATGTGACATTCCTGTGACTTTTTAATCATAACGCAATTTTCGCAATTCGTAAAATGCGTTTGATTTATACATCGCATTCATTTTATCTATGGTAGCTGGTAATTCCGCTAAAATATATCAGAAAAACAATATAAAAATGATATTTTCTAAAAAATACGCCTGTCCCTTCTGGATTAATACATTAGGGACAGGCACTCAAGTCAATTTTTCTTAAATTTGCTTCCGGAATTCTTCTTACGGATTTTAGACATCATATCATCTACTTTTTGTTGTTGTGAGATTGTTTCATTCTCATTTAGTGTTATGGAAATGATTTTTCCATTTTCGATGCTAATGTCAAAGTAGGATCCTGCTGATGATTCTTTAGGTAATTGATTGATAGGAATGATGAATTCCTTATTGATTTCTTCTACTATAATAACTGCATGTCGATTTTCTTCGATTCGATCCAAATAGCCTTTCATATTATCCTCCTACACAAGCTAGATTTTGTGCTTTTATATCTTCCATTCTTGACGGACCAATTCCTTTTATGCGTGATAACTCATCAATGGATGTAAAAGGCCGTAGGTTGATCAGTTCCTTTGCACGTGCTGGCCCTAAATGAATGATTTCTTGTAACTGTTCAAAACTAGCTGTGTTTATATTCATACATTTATCACCGGGCTCTTGTTTATCCTTTTTTGTTGGTTCTGGCTTTGATAAAGGTACACGTCCAGAAGTAGGGGGAGTAATCTTACCGTCCTTTTTGGTCAACACCTCATAGTTTTTGCCATCCGTTTTAACAATAATCGTCCCGTGTACATCCGTTCCATAAAGTCTAATATTGGACCCTAGAATTAGATCGACCACTTCTTTGTGTGGGTGCCCATAGCTGTTATCTTTTCCAGCGCTGTAGATTGCAATTTCTGGACTCACTTCTTTTAGAAAAGCAGGGTGAGTAGAAGTGTTTGAACCGTGATGACCCAGATGAAGGATAGCAGCGTCTACATCAATACTACCATTTATCATCCGTAATTCATCATTTCGACTTGCATCACCTGTAAAAACAAAAGAAACCTCTCCGTACGTGAGCTTTAGCGAAATAGATTCTTCATTGTCATTTTCTGAAACAGAGATCGGATATAAAATATCAATTTGGAGTGGGCCAACTTTAAATTCATCGCCTCGTCTTGGCTCATAATAATCAACCTCGTTTTGATCGATCGCTTGAAGTAACCTCTGAAACGTTTGGGATGTACTCGTATTTCCGGACATCCATACTTCTCCTACACTAAACGTACTGATAACTTTATCGAGTTGACCAATATGATCTGCATCTGGATGTGTACCAATTGCGATATCAATTTCGGAAATGTTTTGGGAATGTAAGTAATGTATGACATCGTCTCTGTTCCAATTCCCTGCATCAATCAAGATAGTATATTCTTCACCCTTATCCGTATATTGTAGTAAGGTTGAATCAGCTTGACCAACATCCATATAATGAACGGTAAGTTCAGATAATGAATGAGTTGCCTTTTCTTGCTTTTCAGTAGGGGATGGGGTATCCTCATCACGATTAATTTCCGTTTCCTCAGTCGTTTTTGTGATATTCTCATTATTGTTATTAGGTTGATTTTCCTCCTGTGAACATCCACCGATTATCAAAAGTGTAGCGAAGAAATAGATTGCAAAAAAAGTTTGTTTAAATGGATACATAGTTTGTCCCTCTTTTGGTGAAATTTTAAACAATTTACTATTTGTTATGATTTCATTTAAAGCCGATTGTATCAAAAAATGATAAGAAGTGTGCTACTTAACTAACATAAAAAAATGCCAAGACCAATGGTACCTGACACTTTTTTTTAGTTGTTCTTATTCCATATTTTCAAGGGGTTCATTAAAATTAGTTCATTTGTACTGGTATATGTGTAGATGTTTCCACATCAAATAATCCTAAATCTGTTAATTTCAAAGATGGTATGACGGGCAATGTAAGAAAGGAGAGGGTTAAAAACGGATTAAACTCACCGACAAACCCTAATTGACTTAATGACAGTTTTAATTGGTCAAGCTCCACATTCACAGTTTGTGAGTCTTTATCCGACATTAGTCCTGCTATCGGCAGGGATAAAGACGCCATGATTTGTTTGTTTTTGACAATCACTAAGCCACCATTCATGTCCTTAAGTACCTGTATCGCCACCAAAATATCACCATCATTAGTGCCTGTTGCAACAATATTATGAGAATCATGTGCGATGGTTGTTGCAATCGCCCCATCTGTAAAACCAAATCCTTTAACGACTCCTAATCCGATATTACCTGTGTTTTTATGACGCTCAATGACGACTAATTTAAGTTGGTCATTTTCTATGGATGGCTGAAAATCACCGTTTTCCACTGTAACTTGTTCCACTAGTTTGTTTGTGATCAATTGATTTGGAATAATCTCAATGATATTTGCTTTATTTCCGTTACGGAATGGGATTTGAATGTCTTTTTCATGTAACTCAGACACATGAACAGTTGACATTAACTGTGTATTTGGAACATGTTTAGCATCTGATTTTCCAACAAAGCGACCATTCTGTGCAACAAGATTCCCAGATTTATACACTTCTGTTATTTGAATCGTCTCAAGCTGGTCCAGTAACAGGAAATCTGCGTCATAACCAGGAGCAATTGCACCTTTATCGGGGAGACGATAACATTCAGCAGCGTTTAATGTAGCCATCTGGATAGCCTGGAGAGGAGAGATCCCTTCTTCAATCGCTAACCGGATATTATGGTCAATACTTCCTTCTTCGATCAAATCATCTAAATGCTTATCATCTGTACAGAATAGACAACGACGTGCATTAGTTGGAGTGAGGACCTTTATCAGTGTTTTTAAATCCTTTGCAACAGAACCTTCACGAATTAATACATACATTCCTCGTCTTAACCGCTCTAGTGCATCCTGTGCCGTATTACATTCATGGTCGGTTTTGATACCAGCTGTTCGGTAGATATCAATCGCATTTGTATCTACTCCTGCTAAGTGGCCATCCATTAATCCATGATGTTTAGCAGTCATGACAATTTTATCAAGTATCGAATCCTCCGCGTTTTTGAGAGAAGGGAAGTCCATTACCTCAGCTAACCCCAGAACTCGTGGATGGCTGTAAAATGGTTCCAAGTCCTTAGCCTTGAGGTCTGCTCCATTATTTTCAAACGAAGTAGCAGGTACACTTGAAGGGAGCATAAGAAAAACATCAAGCGGGAGATTCTTAGAGTCCTCAATCATAAATGATAATCCTTCACTACCTGAAACATTGCCGATTTCATGAGGATCCGTAATAACGGTTGTTACGCCATGAGGAAGGACCACTTTCGCAAATTCAGAAGGGGAGACCATAGAGGATTCAATATGCACATGGCCATCAATAAAAGCAGGACATACATAGCGATTCTTCGCGTCTATGACTTGTTTACCCTCAAACTCACCAATTCCAACAAACATACCATCTGAAATCGCGACATCAGCCTCAATGATGTCAAGGTTAAACACATCTATGATTTTTCCATTCTTAATAACAAGATCTGCGGGGATTTGCTTACAAGAGACAGCTATTCTTTTCCTTACTAATTCTTTTTCCATTTTACTTCCTCCTCAATATAAACAGAAAACCCTGGGCTTTTACCCAGGGTTTGACACAGAGAAGGAAATAGAGCTTTTTGCAGGCGTACACAAAAAGCCGAACTCTTCTCGTAGTCAAACCATTTACGGTAGTTTGGTAGAAACTTATGGACCATATTTCCAAGATTATACGAGTAATGGTATGAAATTATTAGTTGATTTTATCGATAGGAATGATAAGTGTCAATGGAACATAGAAATGTTTAAAAATTAGAATTAGTCTGATGTACATATGTAATTTTAAGGATAAATAGAATTTTATCTGGGACCATCTATTCATTTTCTTAATTTTCAGTATTTTACCTTGATAAAAGGCTGTCCAGTTAGTATAATGAAACAAACGTTCCTATATCGAAGCAACCAAGGAAACACAAGACAGAAGGGGAATGAAGGTAATTGTTTTGAAAACTAGATTTGAAGGAGGAGATTCATCTTGAAAAATCAGGTCAAATTATTACCGTATACCATTCAGTCAGTTGTGGATCAGGCAAATGAAACACCAGAGGGAGTTCAATTGGTACAGGCACCTTCATTATGGGAAGATAGCAGTCAGGGGGAAGGTGTTGTCGTTGCAGTGATTGATACTGGGATTGACACGTCTCATCTTGATCTGAAAGATCGGATTATTGCCGGACGGAATTTTACAAGTGATTATAAAGGAGACCCCGATGTATTTGAAGACAACAATGGTCATGGGACACATGTGTCGGGTACGATTGCAGCTAGTCTTAATAGCGATGGAGTTGTAGGGATTGCTCCAAAGGCTCAAATATTAAGTTTAAAAGCTCTGACAGGAGAAGGGGCAGGTCAGTATGATTGGATCATTAATGCCATCCACTATGCAGTAGAGTGGCAGGGACCTAACAATGAAAGAGTACGGGTAATCTCTATGTCACTAGGTGGCCCCCAAGATGTACCTGAATTACATGAGGCTATTAAACATGCAGTCAATCAAAATATTTCTGTCGTGGTGGCAGCGGGGAATGAAGGGGATTCATTAGAGGATACATTTGAGTATGCATACCCTGGTGCTTATAACGAAGTCATCTCCGTTGGAGCCGTTAGCATGGATTTGCTGCTTGCTCCATTTTCCAATACTCATACAGAAATCGATCTTGTGGCACCGGGGGTAGATGTCGTTTCTACGTATCCGGATGATCAATACGCCAAACTAACAGGAACCTCCATGGCGGCTCCGCATGTCGCGGGTGCAATTGCTTTACTTATTAATCTAAGTGAAAAAGAATTTGACCGAACACTGAGCGAAGCAGAAGTCTATGCCCAACTCATTAGACGAACCGTACCTCTCGGCCATAGAAAAAGCGCCGAAGGAAATGGATTTCTCCTCCTTAACGTTGTTGAGAGACTACATGACATAATTCCTGCATCAAATATGAATGTGACCCCTTAGGAATAATGGCCTTCTGAACGGTTTATAAAGAAACCAGGAAAGGAGTAGTCCATGAATTTTCTAAAGGAAGAAGATCCTGATTTAAAAGCCGCCTTAGTAGTGTTAACATATAACAAAAGGAGATTTGAAGACGAAAAGGAGTATTATGACGTAGAACAGGATAAGCAGTTCATAAATGATTATTATCGTAGTATTGAATTTAATCTTGAGGATAACAAAGAGTTATATAAACAACTAAATCAGTTAATAACGAAAACACATGTAAATCAGCTAGCTTATAATGCTAAAACCCGGGAACTTCTTTATACTCAGGTAGACCTACAAGCGAACGGAACGCTGAAGAGTATCTATTCAGGAAAGGCTAAGGATCCTGAACAAGTTGTAAGAGAAGACTATGAATCTGAAGGAAAAAGACAACAAGCCCGAGACATGTTGCTAATAAGCAACTTAAATAATGATGACTTTCAGCGGGCAGTTGCGATTATTAATCAGGAAAATATGTTTAATTGTGAGCATGTAGTTCCCCAATCATGGTTTCACGAAGAAAATCCGATGAGAGGGGATCTCCATCATCTTTTTACTTGCGAAAAAGACTGTAATTCAGCAAGATCCAATTATCCCTATTTTGATTTTGTGGATTATCCACCTAATGTGGCAACGGAAGCCATTAGAGACGACTGCGGTATATCAGAAGAGAGGAAGTTTGAGCCCGAAAGTGGAAAGGGAGAGGTTGCAAGAGCAACACTGTATTTTTTATTACGATATCCGGGAGAAATTAGTCGATATACTCATAAAGACATTGAAATGTTACTAAACTGGCATCAAGTTCATGAAGTATCTTTACATGAAAAACATCGTAACAAAGAAATATTCCTTATTCAAAAAAATAGAAATCCCTTCATAGACTTTCCGCAACTTGTTAGTAAAATTGATTTTATGTGCGGATTAACAATGTGATGAACTAGGTTTAAGAACGAAAGGATAACCCGTTATTAAACTTAAAATTTACCGAATTCAAGGCACACTCCTAAAAAGGTGTGTCTTTTTTATTGTGCCAGATGGTGCTGTTCAACTTTATTCCAATTGTTATGTTTGTTTCAAAAAAATAAGCAAAATGGAGAGAAAGACCATAATGCTTAATAAACACTACTAGTTGGGTCATGTTTTATACATTTTTGTTTTTATTAACCTAAAGGATTTTCGAACAATTCCCTTGATATTCATTACTCCTTTTACGGGCTCATATTCTGCTTCAAATTGATCCCTATCACAAGGGTATTGTTCTCCGTCTTTATCTGTGATCAAATAATCTCCGGGTAGCCCCTTCATTGAACCATTCGATGTTTCAATCGTAATCGGTCTAGTAAGCTTTACAGCTTCAACCACAATGGGCTTTTTCCTATACTTAGGCATTAGCATCAACTCCTTTTCTTTACAGCCTATGCAAAAACAGTCCAAGATGTATAGGCGCTGGGACACAGGGACAGGTCCCTTGTCCCAGAATACACTAGCCAAGATGTAAACGTTCGTTTCTATCTTGGCTTTTTTTGGTTTTATCTAAAATGCATAAAGCTAATCTCGATGACAATACCTTGCAATGTATAGTAGGTGGTGTTATATTGTACTCAATAGCTATATTTTATGACTAGGTACTGAACATTAAATAGTAGTGTATGTTGTCATATAGAAAATGGTAAAGAGTTGAGGTGACTGCATTGAACGTTCAATTTAAAAAGGGTGTTTTAGAACTATGTGTGCTTGTATTGCTGGATAAGAAAGATCGATATGGGTATGAGCTTGTACAGAAGATTTCTAACCAAATTGAAATTTCAGAAGGAACGGTTTATCCATTATTAAGAAGGTTAACAAAGGAAGAATATTTTACAACATATCTACAAGAATCCAGTGAAGGACCTTCCAGAAAGTATTATAGACTGACAGATAAAGGACGGATATACTTGCACCAATTAGTAGGAGAGTGGAAGGAGTTCTCGGAAGGAGTCAACCAGTTAATTAAGGAGGGAATCAACCATGAATAAAAGCCAGTTTTTATCAGAAATGGAGAGACATCTAAGTCGGCTATCAATAGATGAAAAAGACGATATTTTACAAGATTATGAGGAGTATTTCTCAATTGGTATAGAGGAAGGAAAAACGGAAACAGAAATTGCAACTTCCTTAGGCTCACCAAAACAATTAGCAAAAGAATTATTGGCCAATTATCATATTGAGAAAATGGAAACAACGACAACTACACGAAATATGTTCAGGGCCGTATGGGCTGTAATTGGTCTAGGCTTTGTTAATTTAGTGATTGTGCTTGGTCCATTTCTTGTCGTGCTTTCCCTTTTACTGGCTGGTTGGATAACAGGAGTAGCAGGGGTGTTGAGTCCATTGTTAGTAATCGTAAATACCATCGTCAATCCTGACATTTTTGAATGGTATGATGTATTCTTTTCCCTTGCATTTTGTGGAATTGGTTTATTCATATTGATCGGAATGTATTATGCATCGAATGGTGTGAAAAATGTATTTCTACGATATTTGAAATTTAATTTATCTATTGTGAAAGGTGGGACCAATCATGGTTAAAAAATTATCTTTCATAGCCCTATTGTTAGTCATTATAGGTGGAATTGGTAGTGCTGTGACATATGGTTCAGTAAATAAGGAAGTTACGATTCATGAAACTAAACCAATTGAAAATGAGATAATCCAATCCATTCAAGTAAATGTAGAGAGCACAGATATCGAGTTCATTCCTGTCCCCACTATGGAAGAAGCTAGGGTTGAACTTGTTGGTAGAGGTGCAGAAAAAACGATTCAAAAATTTTCAGTAGAAGAGGTTGGTCAAACTCTCTCCATTTCTTTGCAATCTAAAAATGAAAAATGGTTTAATTTTAATTTCTATATCCCCGCGTTGACATTAAAAATATTTGCACCCGATAAGATGTATCAACAGGTCAACATAAAAGGATTCTCATCAGATATATTGGTGGAAGACCTTCAGTCAACAAAAATAAACTTATCATCGGATAGTGGAGATGTGAAACTAGAGAATATAGCTTCTAAGGAAATGGCAGTCAAAACATTTTCTGGTGACATCCACATGGAAAAAGTTCAAGGTGCTATTGAAACGAAAACGGACAGTGGTGATCTATATGTCCAGGATGCTCCTGTTACATCATTTGGCGCCATTACGTTCTCCGGTGATATTAAATTAAATAAGATAAATGGTGCTTTGAATACAAAAACAGACAGTGGAGACGTCTTTATATCAACTAGTGAGATTTCTAAAGACATTTTTAGTAAAACATTCAGTGGTGATATTAAAATTGAGACAGAAAAAGAACCAACCGACGTTCAATTCGAAGTAAGTACGTTCTCCGGAGACGTTAATTTATTTGATAAGTATCAGAATAATGCCCTTGTTGGAAAAGGAATAGCTTTAATTCAACTAGAAACAGACAGTGGAGATATTACAGCAACTAATAAATAGACTTTTACCTATTAAAAAATTCAAAAGCCGATCATACTAGTTTGACATTAAGACTAGTATGATCGGCTTTTTTGTTTACTCTGAAATCAAATTAGTTATTTAAAATGTTTTCCTCTAAAACCTCTGATTTATCACCATAAACTTTAACAATATGCGTTTCTCCCCACGCACATAATGAATCTAAGATGTGTTCTAAACTTTTTCCATATTCACTTAATTGGTATTCCACTTTTGGTGGGACTTGATTATAAACTATCCGATCTATGACTCCATCTTCTTCAAGTTCCCTTAATTGTTGTGTAAGCATTTTTTGAGTGATATTCGGCATGAGTCGTTTTAATTCGCTCGTCCTTTTTTTCCCGTGTGTAAGATGGCAAAGGATCACGCATTTCCACTTACCACCGATTACCTCTAGTGTTGCTTCAACAGATATATTGTATTTCTTTTTTTCCATCTTTTATTCCTCCTGCCTATAGGTACTAAAAAGTACCTATAATACTTTTTGGTGTCTATATTACAAAAAAGTGCGTACTTTTCATTTTAAAACCTATCACACATAATAGCATTTGTCGGCCGAACAGACTAGTTATTTATTACAGAAGAACAAAGAGGAGGATACATCGTGGCTAAAGGAAACACATCAAGCACACTTGCATTACTTGCTTTAGCAGTTAGTGCTTTCGCGATAGGCACAACTGAATTTATCAGCGTTGGTTTATTACCACTTATCGCTGCGGATCTAAATATTCCAGTAACCACAGCCGGGTTAACTGTATCGATATATGCTTTAGGGGTAACATTTGGGGCTCCTATTTTAACGTCCATAACATCAAAAATGTCTCGTAAGACGCTCTTACTTTGGATTATGATTGTATTTATTATTGGCAATAGCCTTGCTGCTGTTTCAACTACAATCGGATTATTACTAGTGGCACGAGTCATATCTGCGTTTTCTCATGGTGTTTTTATGTCAATCGGTTCTACAATAGCTGCTGATTTAGTTCCTGAAAATCGTAGAGCGAGTGCCATATCCATTATGTTTACCGGACTTACAATTGCGACTGTTACCGGTGTTCCGTTTGGGACTTTTATTGGACAACAACTCGGGTGGAGAGCAGCATTTCTCGTAATTATTATTACTGGTATCATTGCTTTGATTGCAAATAGCATTTTAGTGCCATCCAATCTGCGAAAAGGTGTTAAAACAACCTTTCGAGATCAACTTAAGCTCGTAAAAAATGGTCGTTTATTACTTATCTTCATTATTACCGCTTTAGGGTATGGTGGAACATTTGTTGTTTTCACTTTCTTATCACCATTACTCCAAAATATAACGGGGTATAAAGAAGAATCTGTTGCTCTTATTTTACTCATTTATGGGGTTGCTATTGCAATAGGGAATATGATTGGAGGAAAACTGTCAAATCATAATCCAGTTCGCGCATTGTTTTATATGTTTATTGTACAAGCAGTCGTATTATTTATTTTGATGTTCACAGCTCCATTTAAAATTGCAGGGCTACTTACGATCCTATTAATGGGGATATTTGCCTTCATGAATGTGCCAGGGTTACAAGTTTATGTTGTCATGCTAGCAGAGCGTTTTGTCCCAAGTGCAGTTGACGTAGCATCTGCAATAAATATTGCAGCATTTAACGCAGGGATTGCGATCGGCTCCTATTTAGGTGGGTTAATAACTGATTCAATCGGATTGATTCACACCTCGTGGATTGGTGCGTTGATGGTATTAATTGCTGCTGTCCTAACAGGTTTAAGTGCAGCTTTAGAACGAAAAGATCAAATAAATATAACAAAAATTAATAGTTTTAGTAACTAAAAAAATATTATTCGGAGGTTTTATAAAATGGCTAAACATTTACAAGATACAACTACTTTGCATAATGGTGTAAAAATGCCTTGGTTTGGTATTGGAGTTTTTAAAGTAGAAGAGGGACCTGAATTAATCAATTCAGTAAAAACGGCAATAAAAAATGGGTATCGAAGTGTTGATACAGCGGCGATTTATGGGAACGAAGAAGGTGTTGGAAAAGGGATTCAAGAAGGTCTAAAAGAAGCACAGATTTCTCGAGAAGAACTATTTGTAACATCTAAAGTTTGGAATGCAGATCTAGGATACGAATCAACACTTGCTGCTTATGAGACAAGTATTAAGAAACTTGGATTAGAGTATTTAGATTTATACCTCATTCACTGGCCTGTTGAAGGAAAATTTAAAGAAGCTTGGAGAGCTCTAGAAACTCTATACAAAGAAGGGCGCATAAAAGCAATAGGGGTTAGTAATTTTCAAATTCACCATCTTGAAGAATTCATGAAAGATGCTGAAATTAAACCTATGATCAATCAAGTAGAATATCACCCACGATTATCTCAAAATGATTTACATGAGTTTTGTAAGCGAAATGGTATCCAACTTGAAGCATGGTCACCATTAATGCAGGGCCAATTGCTAGATAATGATATACTGCATGAAATTGCGCGGAAGCATAATAAATCAGTTGCACAAATAATTTTACGATGGGATCTGCAAAACGAAGTAGTAACCATTCCAAAGTCTACAAAAGAACATCGAATTATCGAAAATGCAAATGTTTTTGATTTTGAATTAACGAATGAGGAAATGGATGTTATTCATGGACTGAATCAAAATCTTCGCGTAGGGCCAGACCCAGATAATTTTGACTTTTGATTTATAAGAAATAATAAATCAGAAATATCTATGCTAATAATAATTGGATTTTATTTTCAAAACTGGACATTTTAAGATAGTATAAATAATCCAGGTCGAGGTGAAATTCACTTATGGCATCAAGACGTCACGTCGTATTTAACTTAGCGATGATCATTATTCCGTGGTTATCTTTACTATTAGTAGGTAAGCACCGCATCAAACGGTATTCGTTAGCAAGTATTATCATAACTATATTTGAAATTTTAAATCATATAATTGGACATAAACGGAAATTTTGGGTGTTTTATGATAAGCCAAAATCATTTCTAAGAGATGAACTACCTTTTGACATTGGGCCATATTTTCCAGTGTCGATCTGGCTCCTACGATTTTCGTTTGGAAATTTTAAAATGTATGTGTTCCTGAATGCAATCGCTCATGGACTCTTTGCGTTTTTGTTCATGCCTTTTCTCAAAAAAATTAAAATCCTCCGTTTACATCGGCTATCCTATATTCAGTTCTTTCTATATATACATTACAAAGCTTATATATTATATGGGATACAATATTTGGTGGAAAAGGTACGACGTCCGAAGATTGAATGGCGTAGATTCCTTAACTAAAATAAGAAAAAGCTCAGGGCATGTTCCCTGAGCTATTTTTTAACCAATTACCCAATACAGCCACAATTTCCCACCTTGATGAAATATTCTGCAAAAAGAAGTATATAATGAAACTATGTATTTGAACGAACTGAAAAATAAGGTGATCTAAATTGAAAGAGAAATTAACGGTTTTAAAGGATCGGTTGAATGACATTAGTCGGCGAAATCGGTCCATTCGCATGTTAAAGGTATATAACAAATGGAATTTTGACTTAAGCGAAGTAGGTAAACTCAACAAAAATCCTCAAGATATCTTGGATGCGCTGATTAAAAATAGTCGGAACGCTGATCTAGTGAAACAAAATGTAAATGAAGAAGAATCTCTACTTTTGTCTGGGAAATTGACAACCCTTTATCGGAATTTGAAATCGATCGAGGACGAAACAGGTTTATATGATTTATATATCGGCTATCCGTTCATAAGTGGTGCGATGCTTGATGGAACGTACATACGGGCACCTCTGTTTCTCCATTCTGTGAAGTTAGAAAGGGTTAAAGAACATGGAACAAAGTGGGTTCTTCATCCAATGGAAGAATCCGAGCCAATGTTAAATCGACCACTCTTTTTAGCGATGCAAAAAATGAGCAATTTCTATGTGCCTGATGAGATGTATGATGAGGCAGTTGAACAATCTTCTCAAATGGATTTTCTAGGATGGTTAACGTGGCTAAAAAAATACAACATCAATATTAACTGGTCAAATTCTAAAGAACTTGAACCTTTCCAAAATCTGACGTCTGAGCTTATCCCATCCTTCAAAAAGGGTGAGTTTCAATTAGATAATTATGCGATTCTCGGTCATTTTCCTCAAGGAAACTCGGCTATTTTAAAAGACTATGAGGATTTCCTGCAACAAATGGAAGACGGTGTTTCCGATTTTGGCTTAGCGGGAGAATTGATGAATGTAGGGGAAGGAGCTTCTTCTGCTTTTACATCCGATAATCTCGGCGAGGGCCAACAGACATCGGCTGAAATTGCTCCAAAAAAAGAAAAAGAAAAGTTCTTTGTCCTTGATACGGATGCATCCCAGGAAGAAATTATCCATTCTATTGAAGAAATCGAAGGCCTGGTTGTTCATGGGCCACCTGGTACTGGGAAATCACAAGTCATCGTCAACACGATCGCGAATGCGATTGCCGATGAAAAGAAGGTGTTATTAGTCTGTCAAAAACGTGCGGCATTAGATGTGGTTTATCAAAGACTTGACAGCTTAGGGATATCAGCGAGTGTAAGTCTATTACATGATGAAAAAACGGATCGAACTAGCCTTTACCGAAAGCTTCATAATCGGTTAGTGAAAGGTGAATTTGTACAAGAATTAGAGGATCAATATGAACAACTTTCACAAAAAGTCGAAAAATGTGAGCTAGAACTGGATGCAATTGCTAAAGGCTTGTATGAAGCACAACCTCATGGATATCGAGCCTATGACCTGTACGGTCTTGGAAAACCGGTTAATCAACAAGAAGTCATTCTTAACTTAACGTCTGTGATTAATGAGTTAAATAAAAATAATTTAGAAGAGATCTTAACAACCATTTTTTCATACGGTAATTTTTTTAGCCGATTTGGACAGGAGAACTATCCACTAAAAGACCGTAAATCGTTTGCAAAACTCGAAATAAAGGACCGTTTGACCATTGTTGAGATTCTTAAGAAGGTTACTGAGAAGGCTGAGAAAAGCATTACGTACCTTGAACATTTTGAAAAGGACGAGATTACTCCGGAGTATAGCTGGGAGGTGGGCAGTAAACTCGAAAAAATATATGAGGACTTAAATCCTCAGGAGAAAAAGACACTTCAGAAACTAAGACTTTGGTGGTGGACTTCCTTTACAGGTAAGACGATCGTTGAAGAGTTAATCGTAGGCGACAAATTTAAGGGCTTATCTTCGACGGAGTGGCCAAAGCTTAGGGAAAGTTTACGAATCCTGTATGAACTTTCAAATGTGTCAACAGACATGGCGAACGAAATGAAACAGTTATCTCCATATTTTAAGGATGAAAAGTTGCAGAAATATAAGGAGCAAATTTCAAAAGGGGATATTCCGTTACCCGAATTCCAAAAACAGCAGGAATATGTGATTCAGGATTTTGATGACCTTCGCAATATGGACAGAATCTATGATGAGAGTAAGCCTTTTGTCAAGTCGCTCATTGATGAATTGAAGGATAAAAGTAAAGACCAGCTTCACCGTGAACTAGCGAAAGAGTGGGTTGAAAATACGAAGCAATCTGCCTATATTTACTGGATTGATGAAATTGAACGTAAGCATCCAGAACTGACGAAGATTGGAACGGAAGAGTTTCACCGATTACGCACAAGGTTTAAGGATCTTTTAGAAGACAAGAAAGAACTTTCAGCTAAAGTTCTGCATAATCGCTTAATTAAAGCCCTTGGGTCAGTGAAGGAACAGCATTCCAAAGCAATAAAGGACATCATCTACCAAACTGGGAAGAAGCGACAAATATGGCCAGTTCGAAAGCTTGTAAAAAAATACGCTCAAAACGGTTTATTAGATGTGCTACCTGTTTGGCTTGTCTCACCGGAGACAGCGTCGGCGATATTTCCGTTAGGCAAGGATTTGTTTGATCTGGTTATTTTTGATGAAGCCTCACAGTTAACGGTTGAAAATGGGATTCCGTCTGTCTACAGGGCATCTAAAGTCATTATTGCCGGGGATGAAAAGCAATTACCGCCAAGTAATCTGTTTAAGGGCGGTATCCAAATTGATGAAGATGAGGTTGATGAGGACGATATGGTCGTTTCAGAAAGTCTTCTAAATTTAGCAAAACGGGTGTTTCCTAGTAAAATGCTACAATGGCATTATCGTTCTAAATCTGAGGAATTGATTAATTTTTCAAACCATGCCTATTACAATGGCAATATTCAAATCGCTCCGAATGTGGAACACCTCAAGAATCCAGCGGCTATTCAATGGCGAAAAGTAGATGGTAAGTGGATCAATCAATGTAATGAAGTGGAAGCAAAAGAAGTCGTCCTCTTATTGAAAGACTTACTTCAAAAGGATGCGTCGCGTTCAATTGGGATCATTACCTTTAACGCGAAACAACAGGATAAAATTCTTGATTATATAGATACACTAGCCGAGGAAGATGAGGAATTTAGTACCTTGTATCATCAGGTAATGGGTAAAGATTTGGATGAACAAATTTTTGTGAAAAATATCGAAAACGTACAGGGTGATGAGCGGGATATCATCATTTTTTCCGTTGGATATGCGAAAGCGGAAAATGGCAGAATCTATAATCGATTTGGTCCGCTAGGGCAGCAGGGGGGAGAAAACCGTCTGAATGTGGCGGTAACTCGTTCAAAAGAAGCGATTTATGTTGTATCCAGTATTGAACCAAATGAACTGGACGTATCGAAGACGAAAAATGTTGGTCCAAAGTATTTCAAGAGTTATTTAGAGTATGCACAGGCTGTTTCGAATCTACAGAAGGAGAGAATCGGTGCTGTGCTTTCAGAATTGAATGAAGAGATGAATACTCAACGACAAGAAAAAGCACTGCATTTTGATTCACCATTTGAAACACAAGTGTATGAACAATTAACGGAAATGGGATACAAAGTCGATACGCAAGTCGGCATGTCCAATTATCGAATTGACTTAGCAGTTGTGCATCCTGAAAATGAATCGAGGTATATTCTAGGAATTGAATGTGACGGGGCGATGTATCATAGCTCACCATCCGCGAAAGAAAGAGATGTGTACCGACAAAAATTCCTCGAAGACAAAGGCTGGACGATTCACCGGATATGGAGCAGAAACTGGTGGAAAAACCCAAGCGTTGAACTCGAGGAAGTCGACCAACTCATCAAAAAAATCCTCGAGAAAGAAAAATACCATCACAAAGTCCAACAAATGATGTAGTAGGGGACACTGTCCTTAAAAAAATCCCTTCTGTGTAGTTTCACAGAAGGGATTTTTTATGTTAACAGTCTTTAGTCAACAATTAATTACTTGTTAGTTGAGCTTTCTTCTTTTCAGCGGATTTCAGGTCAAAGCGATCCGCATTCATTACCTTTACCCAGGCAGCAACAAAGTCTTTTACAAATTTCTCTTTGTTATCATCTTGTGCGTAAACCTCAGCAATGGCACGTAAAACAGAGTTTGAACCAAATACAAGGTCGACCCTTGTAGCAGTACGGATAACTTCACCTGTTTTTCGATCACGGCCTTCATAGACGTTTTCTCCTGCAGGCTTCCATGCGACACCCATGTCGAGCAAGTTAACAAAGAAATCATTTGTAAGTTGGCCAACACTCTCAGTGAATACACCGTGCTGGGTGCCAGCGTAGTTCGTACCGAGAACGCGCAATCCACCAATAAGAACCGTCATTTCTGGGGCAGTAAGACCAAGAAGTTGAGCCTTATCAATAAGAAGCTCTTCTGGACTTACATTATACTGTTTCTTTTGATAATTACGGAATCCATCAGCGACAGGTTCTAGTACGTCAAAGCTTTCTACATCTGTTTCCTCTAGTGTTGCATCACCTCGCCCAGGAGCAAATGGAACCGTTACATCAAAACCTGCATCTTGTGCTGCCTTTTCGATTGCAGCACTTCCTCCAAGAACAATCAAATCAGCCAGACTGATATCGATATCTAAATCTTCTTTTATGCCTTCTAATACTTGGAGTACTTGTGCAAGTTGTTCCGGTTGGTTCACTTCCCAATCCTTCTGTGGTGCTAGACGGATACGTGCCCCATTTGCACCACCGCGATGATCAGAGCCGCGGTACGTACTTGCAGAAGCCCAAGCCGTTGTCACGAGTTTACTGACTGTTAGTCCAGATTCTAAGATTTTCGCCTTAATCTCTGCAATCTCAGCATCTGTTAATTCAGCGTTTCCAGCTGGAACAGGATCTTGCCAGATGAAATCTTCTTCTGGAACCTCTGGACCAAGATATCTTGACTTAGGACCCATGTCACGATGTAGAAGTTTGAACCATGCACGAGCAAATGCATCAGCAAACTCATCTGGATTCTGATGGAATCGACGAGAAATTTTCTCGTATTCCGGGTCATGACGTAATGCCATATCTGCAGTGGTCATCATTGTTGGAACCTTAATCGACGGATCTTCTACATCTGGTGCAAGATGCTCTTCAGCAGGGTCTACAATAAGCCATTGCCATGCGCCTGCAGGACTTTTCGTTAGCCACCATTCATATCCAAACAAAAGATCAAAGTAACCATTGTCCCACTGCGTCGGATTCGCAGTCCAAGCACCTTCAATTCCGCTGCCGATGGTGTCACGGCCATAGCCTTTACCATGAGAACTTTGCCAACCTAAGCCCATTGCTTCAATTGGAGCAGCTTCAGGCTCTGGACCAACCTTACTAGGATCTCCTGCACCGTGTGCTTTACCAAAAGTATGACCTCCAGCTATAAGTGCAACCGTTTCTTCATCATTCATTCCCATGCGAGCAAAGGTTTCACGAATGTCTTTTGCACTTGCAATTGGATCTGGTTTCCCATCTGGACCTTCTGGATTAACATAAATAAGTCCCATTTGAACAGCAGCAAGCGGATTTTCAAGGTCACGTTCACCAGAGTAACGATTTTCACCAAGCCATTCTGTTTCAGTTCCCCAATAAACATCTTCTTCAGGTTGCCAAATGTCTGCGCGTCCTGCGCCAAATCCAATTATAGGGCCACCCATATCTTCAATTGCTACATTTCCTGCTAAAACAAGCAAGTCTGCCCAGGAGATCTTATTCCCATACTTTTGCTTAATCGGCCATAGGAGGCGTCGTGCCCGATCAAGCAGAACATTGTCCGGCCAACTGTTTAGTGGTGCAAAACGTTGGTTACCTGTTCCACCGCCACCTCTGCCATCCCCAATACGGTATGTACCAGCAGCATGCCAAGACATACGAATAAACATTGGACCATAATGTCCATAGTCGGCAGGCCACCAATCTTGACTTTCTTTCATGAGATTACGAAGATCTTGCTTTAGGGCATCATAATCCAACTTTTTAAATTCCTCTGCGTAATCAAAGTCTTCTCCCATAGGATTCGATTTTGTATCGTGTTGGTGGAGAATATTTAAATTTAATGCATTTGGCCACCAATCTCGATTCGTATTACCACTCGTTTTGTTAGTAGTAGCAGCCCCATGAAACGGGCATCCTGTGATGTTTTCATTGCCTTTAGTTTCCATTACTTACATCTCTCCTTCTTGAATAATTAGTAAATTTATTATTTCATCTAGTTTAAGAAACTAAGATGTTACTAATAAATAAATCGACATTGTTATGCTAGGCTTAGTTGAATGAAATATAGACTATTAGATTTCTAGAACATCAGGAAAAGTATATTAAGTAATAAAGCGAATTATGATAGATAGATGAATCCAAACAATGAAGTCTTAACATAGAGGAGGGTAAAATGCTGCAACGAACAAATGAAACTAGTAACAAAATATTTTGTATATTTCAATTATAATGAAAGTAAATAAGGAAAGGCAAGTTTTAAGCCTAAGGGGGGTGTTTTTAAGAATCAGCATTAACACTTTATTGTAAAAAAAGACCAAATCATAAATGATTCGGTCTGAAAGTAGTTTAACTATTACATGCTAGATCCAATATTGTGGTGAAACATTGTAAAAGCATATAAGTATTAACATCCTAGTAAAAATCTCACTATTTTAGTTAATTTACTTCCATAATTGCAAAATTAACAGCAAATATTGTCTTTGTGGGAATAAGGGAGCAATTATAGCTGTTTTCGAAAATACTTCTAATATATTCTGGAACTTGCGAATAGTTTTATCTTGCCAAACTACCTGAAAGGATGGGGAGATGAATAACTTTAACATTTAATATCTCGTTTAAAAGCAGTCCTTCCATTTCCTGGAACTTGCGAATGACTTTATACTCTAAAGCAATAAAAAAGCATACGCATTTCATTTTTACGAATGCTTTTATCACTTTTTTACTTAAAAGTGATACACAAATGGATAGTTTTTACATTTATTATCGCTTTTAAAAACAATTCTTCCTTTTCCTGGAACTTGCGAATGACTTTATACTCTCAAGCTATAAAAAAGCATACGCATTTCATTTTTACGAATGCTTTTATCGTATTATTACTTATAAAAGATACACAAATGGATATTTTTTGCATTTATTATCACTTTTAAAAGTAATCCTTCTTTTTCTTGGAACTTGCGAATGACCTTATACTCTCAAGCTCCTGTGATGATAAATTTCTCCACGTTATAGTTCAACAATTATTCCTTAACTTTTAAAAGTCGTAAAGCATTTAAGATCACAATGATTGCAGCTCCGGTATCACTTAATACTGCTAACCAAAGTGTTAACAAACCAGGGAAGATAAGAGCTAGAGCCACGAATTTGACGATTAAGGAGAACCAAATGTTTTGCTTAATGATTGTCAAGGCTTTTCTACTTAGTTTTACCGTATGTGGAAGTTTTTCAAGATTGTCTGCCATTAAGACAATGTCAGCCGTTTCCATTGCTGTGTCAGTTCCAGCACCACCCATAGCAATTCCCAGATCAGCAGAAGCGAGTGCAGGTGCATCATTTATTCCGTCTCCAACCATAGCTACCTTATAGCCTTCACTTTGCAATTGTTTGATGGCCGTAACCTTGTCTTCTGGTAAAAGGTCAGCAAAATAACGGCTGACATTCGCTTCCTTTGAAATCATTTTAGCTGTGCCTTCATTATCACCCGTTAACATGACAACTTCGTTAATACCAACCTGTTTTAATCCTTTTAATGCTTTTACAGTGGTCTGTCGAATCGTATCAGCAACAGCAATAATACCGATTAATTTAGTCTCAGTACCAATTATTACGACCGTTTTCCCTTGATTCTGAAGTTGAAGAACAATTTCGGCTACATTTCCTAACGTAACATTCTTTTCTTCAAATAATTTTAGATTGCCAGCGTAATAGAGTTCTCCATCAAGAGTTGCTTGTACTCCTTTACCGACAATGTTCTTAAATAATTCACCATTTCTGGGTTGTATTCCTTTAGCCTGGGCATATTCCACAATGCTTTTTGCGATTGGGTGTGTCGAGTATTCTTCTAATGTCAAAGCAATCGACAATAGATGATCGTCATCCGTATCCAGGGGAATTATTTCAGTTACCTTTGGTTTACCTTCCGTCAACGTACCTGTTTTATCGAAGGCAATGGCAGTAATAGCACCAGCTTTTTCTAAGAACGTACCGCCTTTAATCAATACACCATTTTTTGCTGCATTTCCGATGGCAGATACGATTGCAACAGGTGTTGAAATCACTAAGGCGCAGGGGCAAGCAACTACTAATAATTCAAGTCCTCTGTAGAACCATTCACTCCAGCTTCCAAAATCTAGTAGAGGGGGAAGAACCATGACAACTAATGCTAGAATAAACACAATCGGAGTATAGATACTCGCAAATCGATCAACAAATGCTTGTGTTGGAGCTTTTTGCTCCTGAGCTTCTTCCACTAAGTGAATAATTTTAGCGATTGTTGTATCTTCCACCAACTTAGTTACTTTTACTTCAAGTGAACCACTTTCATTTATTGTTCCTGCATAGACAGTATCTCCAATTTCTTTATCGACTGGAATCGATTCTCCTGTGATCGGTGCTTGATTCACACTGGATTCCCCTAGTACAATTTCACCGTCTAGTGGGATCTTATCTCCAGGTTTTACAATCAAAATATCACCAATCGAAACCTCTTCAACTGGTTTTTTGATGAGCTCTAATCCTACTTTTACAAAGGCTTCGGAAGGAGCCAAATCCATTAAATTTCGAATGGAGTTTCTAGTTTTTTCAATCGACATATTTTGAAGAGTAGTTCCTAATGCGAATAACCATACAACGGTTGCACCTTCTAACCATTCTCCAATTAGGGCAGCGCCAATCGCCGCAGTAGACATGAGGACATTCATATCTAATGAACGACTTTTAATTGAATAATAGGCACTTTTTACAGGTTTATACCCACTTATAACCATTGCAACTGCATACATAAGTGTTGTGAATAGGGTAGAGATGCCTGTAAAGGATCCAATAAAACCTAGTGCGATCAATATTCCAGAGAAGATAATCCCACCGTTACCACTTAAGGGTTTAGGTGATTCATTTGATATTTTACTAGTAAACACTGAAGCTTTATAACCTATTTTAGAAACTTCAGAAATGATATCATCAACACTGTTATCATGTTCTATTTTCATTTTGCCAGTTGAAAAATTCACACTTACACTTTTTACTGCAGGGATAGTGTACAAGTGGTTTTCAATACTTTTCGCGCAACTTCCACAATCCATTCCTTCAACATTGAAGATTCTTACATTCTTGTTTTGGAGTACTGGTTCAATACCATATCCTAGTTTTTGTACTTCACTTTCCACCTGGTCAAAGGACGCACTATTTTTACCAACTATTTGCAGTTTAGCAGTATTATAGTTTACCTTAACGTCTTGAATGTCCCGCAAACCACTTAATCCTTTTTCAATTGTCAAGGCACAGGATGGACAATCCATTCCGTGTATACGAAACTCCGCCTTCTTACCAACAGCGGCAAGTGTTTCTTGGGATTTGTTGTCAACATTATTACCGTAACAACTAATTGACTCTAAACTCTTGTTTTGGTTTTTGCTACTACAACAAGATGTGTTCTCCGTACCCGCAACTGCGGTTTCTTCATTCGAACCACAACAATTATCAGCCATTAATTCCAACTCCCTAATCCATATGACGGTCACAACAAGCTACATCATTCTGCACATCTTCAAAAACTGTATTAAACATCATTAATAATTTACGAACCTGTTCATTACGTAAGCTGTAGTACACGTATTTTCCTTCTTGTCTCCCAACGATGAGTCCACAACCTTTTAAACATGCTAAATGCTGTGAAATATTAGATTGATTCCCTTTAAGGTCATCCACAATCTGAGAAACTGCTTTTTCTTGATCTTTTATACTATCTAGAATTTGTATACGTGTTTTATCAGCAAATCCTCTAAGGAATTTTACCTTCGTATCAATATCCGCTTGTAGCATACCATTTCCCCCTCATCATATTAGAAATAACTAATATGTTCTGTTAGTATCATATTAGCAATTCCTAATATGTGTGTCAAACCTTTTAAAAAATGGATTGTGTCAATTTGAAAGGTATTTGAATACTACATATTCTTCAAAAAAATTAAGCAAGTTTCACAATAAGGTTCTGGTTTTAAAAGGAATTATTCATTCTATATAGAAAATATAAAGAGATATCGATCGTTTAAAAAATGGGGAAGACCAGTAATTGACTAATTTTCTTTCTAGACATTTTAGCCTTAAAAAAGTAATGAGGGTGTTTATGTAGCATTTCCAATAGTTGTTGGTGGTTCTGGAAGTAAAAATAATCGAAGTTCAAACATTAAAAATTTATTGAATTAGGGGGCCTGTAGAGATGAAAAGAATTTGTATTCATTGTCAAACTGAAATGATCAAGGATTGTAAAGTGACTGTTGAGGGTGATATTGCTGGACTAAAAATTAGTCAAAAAAGGAAAGGGCTTTTCAATAATGTATCGGCAAAGACAAAAGCTTCAGTGTGTCCCAATTGCGGATATGTAGCTCTATACATTGATGATTTTAAAGAATTTAATCAGTAATAGGTTTTAAAGGTAAGATGGACACTCTTTAATACCGATTAGTATTATGGAAGTAACAGATTCGAGAGTCCAAGACGGATTAACGCAAATTTTTGAAATTATATAGCTACTACTACGTGGCAGTAGGGTTGAATAAATAATTCTTAAAAAGGAGATAGCGAATGCCTATTATTAAGCATAAGCAATTTATCCAAGCACCTGTGGAGGTATGCTTTGACCTTGCAAGAAACGTTGATATACATATTGAAACTACTGCTAAAACGAAAGAAAAAGCTGTTGGTGGAATTACACAAGGGCTATTAAATATTGGCGATACTGTTACTTGGGAAGCTACTCACTTTGGTATTAAACAAAGGCTAACAGCAAAAGTAACTCAAATGGAAAAGCCTATCGTGTTTGTTGATAGTATGGTGAAAGGAGCTTTTCGTTCCTTTACTCATACCCATCAATTCAAAGAAGAAAAAGGTGGGACACTAATGATTGATACTTTTGAGTATAAGTCACCTTATGGTCCACTTGGAGTTATTGCAGATAAGTTATTTTTGGAGAAGTATATGACAAACTTTATCATTACTCGTGCAAAAGAACTTAAAAGAATAGCTGAGAATGTAAATTAATTATATCAACTACTGTGTGCATTAATCTAAGAAGGATTAATGCACTTTTTTAATATATTTATTAATTATATTGGGAGGTATATGAAAATGATTAAAGCTGCTATTTTCGATTTAGATGGAACATTGTTGAATAGAGATGAATCTGTTCATATGTTTATAAATGCTCAATATGATAGGTTAAAAAAACATGTAGGTCAAATTCCAAGAGAGAAATATGTAGCGAGATTTATAGAATTAGACAATCATGGGTATGTATGGAAAGATAGGGTGTTTCAACAATTACTACATGAATATGAGATTCGTGATATTACGTGGGAGGAATTACTTCAAGATTATATATGTGAGTTTAAAAATAATTGCGTTCCTTTTCCTAATCTTATAAATATGTTAAAGGAATTAAAAAGAAGGAACATTATGTTAGGAATCATTACAAATGGAAAAGGGCAGTTTCAGATGGACAATATAAAGGCACTTGGTATAGAGAAGTATTTTGACACGATTTTAGTATCTGAATGGGAAGAAATAAGAAAACCAGATCCTAAAATTTTTATAAGAGCGTTGGACCAACTTAATGTTTCACCTAATCAATGCATATTTGTTGGGGACCATCCTGTAAATGATGTGAAAGCTGCAAAAAGTGTCGGGATAAAAGCGATTTGGAAAAAAGATCTTCAATGGACTACTGTTGAAGCTGATTTTATCATTAACGATTTATCTGAATTGCCTTTGATTATAGATAAAATAAACACTTAGTAAACTTATGGTAGTAGCGATCAATGTTTATATTGTAGATAACCTGCCATCTAGTTTATTAGGAATAGGGTTTAAATAAAAATAAAACACAAAAATAAGCAATGTCACTACATATTAGACATTGCTTATTTTTGTGTTTTATTTTAGTGCAATTAGTATCGATTATTCCTTGCTAAAAGCAATTTTTAATCCAATTAAGGTGAATAATGAACCTTGAATATAGTTAATCTTTTTAGAGATTGTTGGGTTTTTACGTAAAAATGTCCCTACTTTCCCAGCAAAGATACTGATTAACGAGAAAATAACCAAAGTTTGGATTAGAAAAAGGATGCCGTAGACAAGCATTTGCAATGAAACATGACCATTTTCATAGTTAATAAATTGTGGAAAGAAGGCTAGGAAAAACAAAGACACCTTAGGATTTAGTAGGTTCATAATAACCCCTTTTTTGTATAGAGATTTATAGTCTAAAGTGTCCTCGTTTTTAAGGATAAGATCCGTATCTTTTTCTTTGAAAGACTTATAGGCTAAGAATAACAAATAGGCTGCGCCTGCATATTTGACGACCGTAAATGCAAATGCAGACTGATAAATTAAAGCTGAAATTCCAATCGTTGCAGCTGTAATATGTACTAGTAATCCTGTACAAAGCCCAAGTGTCGTAAAGATACCTGCCTTTTTTCCTTTTGCTAGACTCTGTGGCAACGTGAACAAATTATCTGGACCTGGCATCAAAGTAAGAATGATTGCAGCACTTAAAAAAGATAGTATAGAAAGAAAATCCACGTTTATCCCTCCAATTTTTTAAGGTTAATATTACCATAACTTCGTTGAGTTAGGTTGATGGATAAAAAATCTTTAACGAGATACTCTGAAAAAATTGTCTCCTAAGAGTTACAAGTACCCGGAGTTGATTATTTTCCTTTTGGAGGACAACAAGAAGGGAACAAATGTTATAAAAAATGGTGTATTATTTTGTAAATGGGTTTTAAGAAGGAAAAATGCTTTTTTATTGAAGTTATTGTAATAACCAACCATGTTACCTATTAAACTTTTTTAATAGGTAAGTTCTACGAATGGAGGTAGGATACATGACTTTTACTGCACGGATAGTAGGGCTTTTACTTATATTCTTAATTTATATTATATTGTCAGAGTTGTATTTGAAAAGGACTTTACATATTAAGGAAGTTAGAAAAAGTTTATTAAGTAAGGGGAGAAAAAAACTCTTTGTTTCCATAGAAATCACACTTATATTTTTATTTGTTTACAGTACATTTTATTTTATGGATACACCTTTTTTTATACTTCCAACGTTTCTATTCTCTACTTGTTTATAATTCTTTAGAGGAATTGAGGAATGGCATGAGGGGAAAGATGAAAAAGGCTACTATCAAGAGTGGCTTACTTCATTAACATTTTTCGTCATGTTTATATTCATGTTATTTGGTGAATTTTAACGATCTTCAAAAGTAAGATGGATATCCAGGTATTTGTATCGTGAATTATTTGAATGTTATTTATTTTATGGATATTTATGTTAAAATATGGATAGGATTGGAACGGTTCGGTTTATGGAATTTATTCTAGGGAGTGATTCTTTGGGAAAAAACAGCATTGGTATATCTTTTATTGGGATCTCAGTCATTTTGATTGGTTATAAGTGGATTGGTGAATTCATTGGTGGCACATCAGTTTCGGGAACTATAGTAAACATTTGCACATTTACATTTTTAGCTGGGTTATGCTTTTTAGCTTGGGGTGAATATGACAAGCGTAAAGGTCATAAGAGGAAGTCAGGGTAATCCACTAATGTAATGTAAAGCATCTATTATTTGGGGGGATCGCTATGAATATTGGAAATGAATATTTGAGAATCGTCATTGAACGATTTAAAAGTGTAAAAAGCCTTGGAGATAAGACGATACAACAGTTAAATGAAGAGGAAATCCATTGGTCTTATAATGATGAGTCTAATAGTGTTGCAGTTATTGTTAAGCATGTAAGCGGGAATATGGTTTCGAGATGGACAGATTTTTTGACTTCAGATGGGGAAAAAGAATATCGTAATCGGGATGAAGAATTTATTGACAATATTTCTTCTAAGTCAGAGGTAATTAAGGTTTGGGAAAAGGGATGGGAAGTGCTATTTGCTACACTTAACGATTTAGGTGAGCCAGACTTATTAAAAAAGATTTACATTCGAGGAGAAAGTCATTTGGTTATAGATGCTATTGAAAGGCAAATGGCCCATTACTCATATCATGTCGGCCAAATTGTGTATATCGGCAAACTATTAAAGGACAGCAATTGGGAGAGTTCTCAGTATACCAAGAGGGAAATCCGAGGATTATTTAAGGGAAATGCTTGAGAAACACAAAAACCATAATAAATAACGGAAAAACTTGAATGAACGTAGATCAATAACCTTAGAACGGCTATTGCTCATTTTTTTGATATCCGTTAATTGGTACAGTAATATGGTTGAAGCCTAACTTATAGATATAAAATGCTAATATACTACCATGTAGGAATAAAGTATGAATACACTATCAAATATCACCCAGAAGGAACAACAAGAGACTGTATAAGTAGATAACAGTCTCTTACTATGCTTACTCCATTAACTTTCCTAAGGGTCCAAAAACGTAATGTAACAAAGTGGTGGGGCCAGGTACTTTTTCTAGGTTAAAGAAAGATAATCCCACCGAGACAATAAGAATTGACACAAATATAATCTTTTCGACTTTCTTGAGGCCCATTATTCGATTCTTTTCAAAAAGGATAATAAGACACACTAAGAATAGGACAGTCAGTCCTACACTCCAGTTCATCATTTTACCACCTCGTCGTTAGGGAAGGCTGCAGGGGGACCGATGTCACCTGGCGTTCTAATGGTGGCGTCTACATGTATTTTCACATCCACTTCAGAGAATTTTTCATCCCACTGATTCTTTACTTTCTTCCATTCTTCAGGATATTTTTGATGGAACCTTCTCCCAAAGTCAATAGGATCAGAATGAAATTCATGCTGCAGCTTCTTGATAGTTTGACTCACTCTTTCTTTTAAAACGGCTTCAAATTCGTTTTGTAGTCGCTCGATGACTTGCTCATTAAATAAATTCATTTTTGTTTCATTTTGGACGATATCCCCTCTAATATCTAAATCAACATTCATGATCCAACGCCCTTTTTCGATTAGTGGTTTGAACTTTATCTTTCCAATGGTCGGCATCATGATAATTTCCTCATTATAGCCCTCAGGTTTAATGGATAATGTGCTTCTTTTTATTTTTCTTAATAACCACATAAGCCCACGTGTTTGTTCCATATTTAATTGCCCTACCATTTTATTCTTTTTAAAGATGGCTGTGCCAGTGATGGTTGGTATTGTTTCATTTTCTTGTCTAGCTTTTTCCGGAGAGAACAATGGTTTAACTAAAGGCAATGCTACTGCTTGGCTTTCTCCCATCAAATGGGTGTCCACATCAATCAGAGTCGTATCTATTCCACTTTCATGCGTTGATAATTTTCTAAGCGCCTCTCCGGAATAGCGCTCTAAAGGAGGTACTAGCATGAGAATTTCTCTTGCTTTTTCCTCGCTGACGTAGATTTAGGAGAAACCTCTTGGTGCAGGATGACGAAGCAAATAGTCGACTTCCTTTTGTATTCCCTTTTTTGCTAGTTCGTTTCCCATTATAAATATTTTACATTGGCCCCAGAAAAGTACTCTGGGTACATTCGATTGTAATTTAGATACAGCTTCTGCAAGACTATCTCCGGTTCCTTCACGTATAAATGTTGATCCAGCACTTGGATCTTCTCCTGTTTGGCCCGTTGTAATGGCACGGGGAATAAAAATTTGTACAGAGATTTGAATTTTATCGTCCTCTACAAGATCAATCGCTGCAGCTGTGATGATTGAAAGATCTTGTAATTCCTCAGAGTCCCAACAGCTAGAAAGAAGTAATAATGATAGTAGAATGATACAACTTTTCCTAAGTATCAAGTACTTTCACTCCTTTTTCTCTTGATTAATGCGATTCCAAGTAGAAAAAGGGGGATGATGGTTTGAATCGTTAGTAAATAAAATGGCTGAATTGTAGATATATAGTTCACTTTTACCACTAAATTTGGGAGATCCCAGTAACTAAAGATAAAGACTAATACATTTAACGGAAAGACGATAATCTTGTAACTGGAGAACCTAAATAATTGTGCGAGTGAAAGACTTGCTGCATATAAAAAGACGGAAATTTTAACAAAGTTTCCAAGGACCCATGATGCTGTAATCAGTACCTCAAAATTTTCAAAGAAGTTGTAAACAGTAATGGAACGAATGATTGCATATACTGGATAAAATAGATTTGCTGCAGATGTTCCAATTGCAGTAAGTACAAAAAAGTTCACATATAATAGTATGAACATTACAATTAGGGATGCTCGTAAACCAGATTTTAAGCCATTTTTTTGATTATTGATATACGGAAATATAAATGCTAATAGGAAAAATTCACTAAACCAAGAATTATGAATCAATGTCCCTTTCATAACAGGCAATAATCCATTTTCTAAAAATGGCAATAGATATCCAAGCTTAATGTCTTTTATTAATAACAACAGAACTACTGAGGAACTCATAAATAGTGTCGTGCAAATAATAGCGGTTCTCGCAATTACCTCTAATCCACCACGAACTGCTAATGCGCTGACAAACAATATCGTAATCGAAAAGATGATTATTGGGGTATCTGTCATTACATTTGTCGAAATGAAACTTGAATATTCTCTAACGATAATCCCTGAATTATGAATATAGAATAGTGTAAGGAGAAGTCCAAATACTCTCCCTGCAGCTTTACCAATTATCCTCTCGCTATACTCGATAGGGGTTTGCATAGGATATAATTCGTGCAATCTCCAGACGATGTAGACTGTTAAAAATCCAATCAACGAGCCTAAAATAGGAGTCATCCACATATCATGGCCAGCAAATTTTGCATCAATAGATGGAATGGAAAGAATTGCGGTCCCAATAATCGTTGGTATCATAATAAATTCCGTTTGTGGCGCTGTAATTCTGCCCTTTTCTACCATTTAATGTTTCACCGCCATCTAGCATAAAAATAGGTTGGAGAACATTAGTCTCCTCCTTTGTCTGGTTGTGGTTCTATTGTTTTTCCTTGTCTTACCGAATCAATGTTACCTGTTAAATGAGGTCGAAAGTTCATCTTCCATAATGGAAAACGAACAAACGTATCTTGCATTGGATTCTTATGTAAGGTATTAATTGGACTTAAATATGGAATATCAAAAGATCTCAACGTTGATAAATGAATGATTAGGACGATTAAAGCAAGCATTACTCCGATTAAGCCTAAAAGACCTGCCAAAATAATAATTGGAAATCGTAACAGCCGAATTGAAAGACCGATGGAATATCGTGGGACTAGAAAAGAAGCAATTCCTGTAATGCTAACCACAATAATCATAGGTGCAGAGACAATTCCAGCTTGTACCGCGGCTTGACCAATTACTAAGGCACCTACGATACTAACTGCAGAACCAATTTGCTTGGGTAATCGCAGACCAGCCTCCCGTAATGCTTCAAAGGCAAGCTCCATCAAAAAAGCCTCTACAATGGCTGGAAAGGGCACTCCTTCCCTTGCGGAAGCAATGCTCAGCATCAGATTGATCGGAAGCATTTCTTGATGAAAGCTCGTAATCGCAACATAGATAGAAGGGAGGAAGATAGCCACTCCTAAAAATATAAAACGAATGATTCGAATAAATGTTCCTATCCAAAAACGTTCATAATAATCTTCTTGGGATTGAAATAAGCTAAAAAAACTAATTGGCGCTATTAAGGAAAAAGGGGTACCGTCAATCATTAATACCGCTCTGCCCTCTAGTAAATTGGCAGAAACAACATCCGGTCGTTCCGTATATAAAACTTGTGGAAATGGTGAAAAAGGATGATCTTCAATAAATTGCTCGATATATCCGCTTTCTAAAACTCCATCAATATCAATCCGATTTAGGCGATTTTCCATTTCCTGAATTAAGTTCTGGTCAGCTAGTCCCTCTATATATGAAATGACTACTTTTGTTTTTGTATATTTACCAACATATAGTGGCTTCATTTTGAGGGAAGGATCTTTGATAATCCGTCGAACTAACGATGTATTTACTCCTATGGACTCAGTGAAACCTTCCCTGGGTCCACGGATTCCAGTCTCAGCTGATGGTTCTTCAATGGAACGCTTTTCATACTTTACAATTCCTAAAGAATAGGCCTCTTTAAGACCATCTAGCAGTAAGAGTGGGTTGCCATTGGCAATTGCATCACTACAGGCTGAATACGTATCTATCTTTTTTATATTCGAAATCGGAATCGTATTTTTTAAAGAATGAATGAAATCTTTCTCAATAATTTCTGTCATTTTCAATAAATTTTCAAGTACAAGTTCATCAAGCTTTTGTAGATCACTTAATCCTTCTATATAAACAACAGCGGCCTTTTTATTGCCAATCGCAAATGAATGAAAAACGACATCTGAACTATCTTTATAAAGTGAGGAAAAAAACAGGACATTCTCATCAAGGCTATTTGATAATGAAACACCCACAGATTGATTTTTCTCTGGAGCTTCTTTACCTTTCGTCCCTTTCTCTTGAGGAAGTCTTCTCATGCGAAACACCTTTTTTCCTCCTCTAACCCAGTATTAATACTTACATTGCCTTAATTGGTAATAAAATATGCATAGAGGAAATTGTTTCAAGTTATTGAGAAGGAAAATTGTACCAATTTGTAGAATTATTCGGAGAGAGTTAAACGTTGATATTAGAAGTTTTCTTTAAAGAGGTGGATGTGTTGAAAAAATCTCTAGGTTTGATTTCATTGATTTTAATAAGTCTTTTTATCGTTCTAGGTTTTGTAATCCCACAAGCAATAGAACCTTTACCTGAATCATTAGACTTATTGCTGTTGTTAAGCCTGTTAATAGGGTCATTTATAACCGCGATATTAAGTGAAAAAGGACGTTTGAAAATTATTAATGTCGCTTTTTCGTTAGTGGGTATGTTTGCTTTACTAATTATCATTATTTTCACAATTAGTATGATGTTGTTTGGGAACTTTGGGACTTAGGTTTATTTTAAATTATCCATCATAGTTTTAACTTGTTTATCGATGGATGGTGAGGGAGAAATTATTATTAAAATCATAATGATGAAGAACATTGAATATTATGTTACTATCACTAAAATTCGTTCGTGAAAAGGAGGTGACGAGTAACGGGGTACAAATTTACATCAAAAAAGAAATGGATTAGACAAGCGATAAATTCAATTTTATACGTACTCATTATCATTTTTTTAAGTATATATTATTATATAATCTTTGATGCAGCTAATTTTACAAATCCAATCATATTTATTATTTTAATTTCCTCCATTTTGATTGCGATACTTAGGGCAATATACTATTTTAAATTAAATAAAAAAGACTATCTTTTTCTTGAAGGCGAAAGTTTATCTATATACAGAGGATTTCTTTTTCGAAGAAAACAAATTCTATTTGGCCAAGTAGAGGTAGTTGTTCAAGTTAGTGATGTCATTCTATTTATTATGAACAATGGAAAGGAAGAACAAATTTATACTGATTTAATATCAGAGGAGGATCAAGTAGAGTTGATAAAAAACCTAAAGTCCATATTTGATTCTAAGGCAGTTGGGTTTTAACGTCATCTTTAAGGATTTTGGGTTTGAAAAAAACCCCATTGTATTACCGTTATCTAACAGATTTAGATAGACATGTGTTAAGCCATTCTATATATGAGCGTTAAAATTTTTAACGTTTCTATAAAGAGGGGGTTAATACATGAGGAAACCTGTCAAAACTATTTTAGGTGCAGCATTATTAGTTGTCGGACTTGCAGGATGTCAAGGTAACGATAATAACTTTGATACCAAAAATAATGGGGATGTCAAAATATTGAATCAAAGAAACGATAATGGGCATGGTTTCAATCAAAACGACAGATTTGACAATAACAATGGCCGTAGTAACATCATGAATGACCGTAACCAAGATTGTAATGATGACCTCTATTATGGTCAAAGTGGTACTGGTACTACTAGTATTGGGACAGGAACTACTGGTACCGGTGGTGCTGGTGCGATGGGAACTGGAACAGCAGGCAGTGGTGCTGGAACAGGCGCTGGTGTTAATGGAGGTCCTGGTGCAGGTACTACTGGATATGATGGTTGTCGAGACGGAACTGGACTAGGGTCAAATAATCGCTAAACAAGAACATTTCTATTGGAGTTGCAACAATATTCATGAACGTGGATATTCCAATGGCCTGCCTTTAAGCATGCTTAAGGGGTCAGGCCATTGGTTTTCAGTAATTGTTAAGATCCTACCAACCCTGTTAAAGGGCTACTCGCTACTGCGTAATCTTTTTCCTCAATGCGTCCGGCCTCATAGCCTAGTCTTCCTGCTTCTAACGCAAGTTTGACAGCGAGTGCCATTTTTACTGGATCCTTTGCACCTGAAACAGCCGTATTTAACAGAACACCATCTGCTCCAAGTTCCATTGCATGAGCAACATCCTTTGGTGAACCAATTCCCGCATCAATAATGACCGGAACTTGAGATTGCTCAATAATAAATTTTAGATTTAACGGGTTAATAATTCCTTTACCTGAACCAATTGGACTTGCCCCCGGCATAATCGCATGTACACCGAGATCCTCTAATCGCTTAGCTAGCACTACATCATCTGACGTATACGGCAACACAATGAAACCTTCATTGAGAAGCATTTCCGATGCCTTCAACGTTTCGATTGGGTCTGGTAAAAGGGACCTGTCATCTCCTATAACCTCAACCTTAATCATGTCACACAATCCAGATGCTTTAGCTAGTTTCGCTATTCGAACCGCTTCCTCAGCAGTTTTAGCTCCTGCTGTATTTGGAAGAAGTGTATATTTCGTTAAGTCCAATTGCTCTAAAAAATTGGGCTGACTTTCTTCAAAAATGTTCATTCTTCTCACAGCAAACGTTAAAATTTCAGCATCTGAAACCTCAACAGCTTGCTTTTGAATTTCAAAAGATGGATATTTTCCTGTTCCTAATAAAAGTCTAGAATGGAATGTACGATTTGCTATTGTTAACATGATTATCCTCCTCCTACAAATTGGACGATTTCAATAATATCGCCATTTTTAAGTCTCATCGCTTTATAGTCATCTTTTTGAATAATATCCTCATTAATCTCTACAATCGCGATCCGATTTTCCAAGTTATAATGAGTCAAAAGCTTATCCACTGAATTTACTTCTTCAGGAAGTTCAACCTGCTCTCCGTTAAGTCTAATCTTCATGTTCTCACCTCCCTAAATCAACGTTTTTTGTCTTCGATCAATACGAAAAGCATCGATCCATTCCTGTTTTACCTCTTTATTTAAAATTAGGTCACGTATCATTTTCCCAGTTGCGGGGGCAAGGAGAATCCCATTTCGAAAATGGCCACAGGCAATCAAAATTTGTTCCTCCTCAGGGTGTCTGCCGATAAATGGATGCCCATCAAATGTGGTAGGTCTCAAACCAGATGTAAACCCTTCAATCTTCCAGTTAGCAGAGGAGGGGAGCATCATTTTCGCTTTATTAATTAAACTCTCAACGCTATCAAGGTTGATCGATTCACTCCAGTCATCTGGAATCATCGTTGCCCCGATCACGAGTTTCCCGTTATTTCTTGGCACGATATAAGATTTGTCATGAAACAACGTGTGTTGTAAAAGAGGCTTCTCGTGCTGAACAATGATACTTTCTCCTTTTACAGGTGACAGTTGTTCAGAGATTCCTAGATTCTGAAAAAGGTGATTACTATAGACACCAGTTGCAATTACGATGTACTTTGCTTTGACATTGCCTTTAGCTGTTTTTACAATGTAGTTGTTTTCATGTTTTTCAATTTCATAGACGTTACAGCTATCAAAAATAGAAGCACCAAGAATTACAGCGCTTTTTGCAAATGCCTCACACGTATTAGTCGGAATGACGTTCACATCATCTTTGATATAGGCAGCTCCTAAAACGGCATCGCTAATCCCAGGTTCCATACATTGGAGTTCTTGCCGACTCAACTCTTTAACAGTATGTTGCTTTAAAAGTGAATGGAGGTCTTGCATTTCATTTTCAGTGAGTGCTAGCTTTATAATACCGCCATTTCGATATCCAATATCAATCCCACTTAAATCAAAAAGTTCATCTTTTAATCGTATGTACTCAAATTGACTCGACCTTGCAAAAGGGAAGAAGAGGGAGAAATCACCATCACTTTCTGAATGAGCACCTAGCATGCCAGCAGCAGCCTTGGTTGTTTTCGCACCAATTTGTCCTCCATCAAATAGAGCAACATCCATTTGTGCAGTGGCTAAATAATAAGCAATGGAGCAACCAATAATTCCACCACCAATTACAACTACTTCGTACCTATTTTTCATGGTGAATCGCCTCACTGAATGTTTTTGTGATGGAATAAGGTTCATCTGTCGCAAAAATACTGGACATGATTGCCACACCATCTGGCCCAACTGCTTGGATTGATGGTAATGTTTCTAACGTAATGCCACCAATTGCATAAACAGGGATGCTTAGTTCTTTTTTCATTTGTAATATAGGCTCAACGCCGTTTGGGGCTAGACCTTGTTTGCTATTGGTTTCAAAGCAATGGCCATATAGGATGTAATCGGCTCCATCTGTCTCCACTTCTTTTGCTTTTTCAAAGGAATGAACACTGCAACCCACTTTTATTTGCGGGTAACATTTTTTCACCATCTTTACAGGGAGGCCATGTTCAGGTAAATGGACAGTAGGTATATCCATACATAGTGCAACATCTAGGCGGTCATTGATGATGATTTTCTCTTTCTTCATACCGTTGTTAAGTAAATATTCGATTAAGGACACTATTTCTAGAACAGATTTTGATTTCTCTCGAATCTGCACGAAATCAATTACATCTTTAATCGCAATAATTTTTTCAGCAACAGCTTTTACAGATTGTCGATCATCGGTCACAGCAATTAATTTCATTGAACTACTCCTTTTCGTCTAACAACTTGCAGCGTAAAAAAGGAATATAACGGCTAAAGCACAACAAAAAACCACTCTCCAAAGTAGGAAAGTGGTTGTTATGTATACACATAAAAAACGATTGCCTTAACCACATCCCTACGCAGGTACAAGCCTGTTCAGGTAATGAGGGTTTCAAAGTAAACTACTTTTTTCTCAGCTCTTATCAAGAGTTCCCCTAGTGAAAATACAAAACTATTAACTTATAACCTAAAATTACCACAATTCCGTCCAATTGAAAAGGCATAAGTTTCCAAGGGGTCAGAGGGACAGGTCCCTTGTCCCAGTTTCTTTGTTACCTCTGATGGCAATGTCTCAAATTAAATGGGAACTTACTAAACATTCGCAAATACCCGAATTCAGATATCCTCCTTGCTTGTCATCTGTTTTTCACCTAAAATAAAAGAATCTCTGGACGGCCTGAGTCTCTCTATATACAGATTCAGGCCTTCAGTTTGCATGTAAGAAAGGAACATCATGACATGAATTCATCTGAGTATTTTTATAGATTTCTAGAGCCGATATCCAAAGAATTAGCATTCCTAGCTGGGGAATTGGAACACTCCATTTTTACAAGTCCACGTACAATGTTAACTCATTCAAGGGTACTTGTTGAAAATATTCTGCAGCAGGTAATGGAATATGAAAAAATGAAAGAAGATCCTCGCATTGAACTGACCTAGCCAAATGAGACATATATAAAACACCTATCCATATTAAATTTAACACTTTTTCATTAATTTGA
>NZ_JBPFDQ010000008.1:0-88692 GCF_059415045.1 Ferdinandcohnia sp. SAFN-114
ATAATGTCACAATACTTATCTCAAGTATTGCCATTTTGGAGGTGTTTTATATTGTCTCACTATTTTAGGTTAGTCCACGGATAGGTTTATTTGGCTTCCCTTTATTTGTACCACTCTTTATTTCACCTGAAAAAACCTTCCATTCTGATAAAGATTGATGCTGTTCTTCTGTGTCACACCAAAAGACCATTTGTGATTGTGGATGAAGTTTATGATTTTTCATAAGTTTTTCATATTCCAAGCGAAGTTCCATTTTTTTTCTTTGTCGTGCTCTTTCCTCTTCCTTCTTCCGTTCTTCCTCTTTTCGTTCCATTGCCTTTTTTTGTATTATTTTTTCTAGTGAATTGGCAATATTTTTATCATGCAGTTTTAGATGCTTTTCAAATACATCGGGGAAAACAAACTTTTTATTTTCAGATTCAAAATGGATTTCAATACTAGATTCATTATGCTCAACTATACTACCCAGGCCAAAACGATTGTGTGTAACTTTCTTATTAATTAGATTCATTATTCTAGTCCTCCTTGTAGAATAAAAAAACTCGGTTACTATTAGATAGTAAATTGATCATTTTATTCAACTAGCTTCCTTTCAATCCCACGTAAATGATTGATTTATTCTTCGATTGGTATCAATAACCAATTGTAAGATTATTGTAACATTTTTTTGAAAGTTTTTCAAATTTTCTTATTGACAACTTATTTTATCGTGAGGTAAAATGAAATTTTATATTCCGAAACCATTCGAAAAAGCTATAAAAAAGGGCTTCCCAAAAGTCTTATTACTTTTGGAAAACCCCTATATATGATCATCTGTTGTTAAGCGGAACGAGATAATAGAACCTCTAATAAATGATGGCTGTGGCACTACCCTCTGTATTTGATCGTTAGCCCTTTTAAAAAGTTTCTTGCGAAATTATCTCCGCATTCTTTATAGTTTTTATGTCCTTCTTTTCGTAATAAAGCCCCTAGCTCACCTTTTGTTACCCTTAATCCTACATTATCAAAAATATCTAGCATATCCTCAGTCGTCAAAGCTAGTGCAATTTTGACTTTCTTTAAAAGAAGATTATTCATGTTCCCACTTGTCTTTAGAGTAGGTTCTGCTGGATTAGGCTGTCCTGGTTTAGGTTCCTGCACCCCTCTTTTGTAAATAATAAGGCCATTTAAGAATGAGTCTAACATACTGTGCGTACACTTTATTTGATCTTCATTCTCGTATTCATCCTCATCGTATGTCTTTGTGAGAATCTTTACTACCTCTGGTACCGATACCTCCGTGCCACCAAGTCTAAAAATCTCTGCCATTTCTTTATTTTTTAATTCCAATGCATATCTTAATCGGATTAAAATATCGTTATTATCCATCATTTGACCTCCTTTTTTTCTATTTAACTGTCAGTTACTTCTGTTCCGCTAGTTTTGTGAGGATTTCTTCACAAATTTCATGGGTTTTCAGTGCATCCCTAGCTGTAATTAATGGTACCGAATTTGTGCTGACCGCTTGAATAAAATTAGTTACCATTTGCTCAAAGCCTCTTTTAACCAAGGTTGGCTCCCAATCGCTGCTACGAACCTCACTGTTTTCCATACCTTTCGAAATAACTAAGTTGGATACGTTCATGACTGTTCGCTTTTCGAACGGACCCATAACTTGGGCCATTTCCTCGGTCGTCCCATTATCCCTGTTCATAATACCGACTGCCGTGCCGCCTTTTGATACAAATTGGATCACTACATGGTATAAGAGACCATTTTCCATACGACCGTTCACTATTAAATCTTCCATTGAGTGTGGAAATAAATACCTCATCGTATCCACTACATGAATAAAATCATCGAAAATAAACGTTCTCGGCTCTCCAGGAAGATTATGACGATTTTTCTGGACCACAACCATATTGGGGTGAGATACTTCCTTCAAACTGACATACGAAGGTGCAAACCTACGATTAAATCCAGCCATAAGAATGACCCCTCGGGCTTCTGCTAGTTCAACAAGCCGATGAGCACCTTCATAATTATCCGTGATTGGTTTGTCCACAAATACATGGATTCCGTGCTGTAGAAGCAACTTCACGATTTCTTCATGAGAAGATGTCGCTGAATGGACGAATGCTCCCGTAATCCCACTCTCAACCAAGGATTGGAGGCTGAAGTGAAAATGTTCAAACCTATGCTGGCTGGTAATTTCTCGTAACTTTTCTTGGTTTCTTGTGTAAAAGTGAAACTCAATCTCCTTTAATCCGCTATAAACAGGAAGATAAGCTTTTTGTGCAATATCTCCAAGTCCAATAACCCCCATTTTAATCACTATTAATCCCCCTCTTCGTCTATGTGTCATCGGTCACAGTGAAGACCCGATGAATATTTTAATAATGATAGTAAAACCGCAAACGATAAACAAGATTATACCATTTTAAAAAGCTGGAGACCTAATAGTAGTTAATCGAAAGTAAGAGCATACTGAAATCTAGCCTTTATAAAAATAACAATAGTAGTTATATCGCGACTCCAGATCTTCACCTTAGGAACATATAATCCAAGTAGTTTATTTGAAATAGATAAGACCATGAATTGTTAAAAAACCTTTTAACGAACTCATGGTCTTTCTACAAGTAGCCATCCGTTGATTATTTTGATACCTGCTGCACTCCAGTTTTCACTTCTGCTTATTCCTATACTTTGGTCCGAATTCCCTGAGTTTTATCTTCTAGCTATCATCTCGATTTCAACCTGTGCACCAAGAGGAAGTGATGACACTCCTATAGTTGTACGTGCAGGATATGGCTCAGAAAATTGTTTAGAATATACTTCATTCATCGCTGTGAAATTATCCATATTGGTTAAGAACACATTCACCTTTTGAACATGGTCAGGAGTTAATCCTGCTGCCTCCAATACATTGAAAAGGTTTTTAAAACATTGAGTTGTCTGTTCAACAATATCACCTTCTACAAGCTTTCCATTTTGTGAGTCTACTGGGGTTTGTCCAGATAGAAATAGTAAATCACCTGATTCAATTGCATGTGAATATGGACCAACAGCAACAGCTCCTGGTGCACTAAAAGCCTTTCTTGACATTTAAAACTCCTCCTTTTAAAACAAGATTTTTTTGTAAGATATTAACATCATACTCTCTACATTCCTCTTACCCTAACTAGAGAATCGACAGGGTTTCCTCTCTACCTGCTACTTTTATGAATCGGTTGTTCAACAATTAAAGTCATCCACCCTTTCTTATAATCCGCACAAATATTGCCATAATGAAGTTCAACGATTCTTTTTGAGATCGCAAGTCCTACCCCGTACCTTGGTTATCTTTCCTTGCTTTGTTTCCTCTAAAAAATAGTTCAAATAATTTTTTCACATCATCTACAGGAGCTTTTTCTACCCTATTTGATACTTTCAGTACTGCTTTGCCATGGTCAAAGGTGTTCTCAAATCATGGGATACATTATTGTTGACTTTCCGCTTCAGGTGGACGCTTTCCGCGGGCGTGGCTTGAGCCTCCTCAACGAAATGTGGAGGCGGCTTGCACAGAAACGAGAAAATTGCCGACTAAGAGGCGTATTTTGCCTCTTAAGGAGGAGTTGAAATTCTCGAGTTTCTAGCCACTGAAACTGGACACGTCGCTACTGCTCCTGCGGGTTCTCAAGTCTCACGCTTTTCCCGCTGGACATTGAATTTGCTTCTTTGAAATAACCCACGCACGAAGAAAATGTGAATACATTTTCGAGGAGTCGCCATCTTTCGCTCCAATCTACTAGGTTTGAACTTTATTATCAATAAACCAACAATTTTTTAGAAAAGAGCCTTCTAATAAAACATAAATTGTTTATCTACATAACCTGTATTTTCCCACCTCTCTGTATCAAAATATTCTTCACCTAGTTTTCACCATGTTAAATACGAAATTGATTGCCGGAGCACTAATCGGTTTTTGATATGGAACTATATAAAGGGATGCCCTTCTCTTTTATTAAACATTGAGTTTGAGCAACGAAGGATTTGACACTACTTAATGAATTTTAGAGATTTGAAACTTTTACGAATCCCTTTCGTAAATACATAGAAACCGGCTATTGTGAGGTGATAGTATGAGAGAGATTTTAAAAGGGATAGTTGCTGTACTCGTAGCCTTAGCTTTATGGGATGGAATTAAATACATATGGAATCTTCTGATTTAACATAACAAGAGACTGGGACAAAACCCTCCTTTGAAATGAAAAGGCCTGTGTTATTTACCATGAGTAAAATTTCACAGGCTTTGGTTTTTTCAAAATAAAAAATAAAATAAGGAAAATTAAGTTACCACACCAAATCAAACAGTGGTTTAGTTAAGTCTTTTCAAGGCTTCCTTTTTTTCTTCTTTTCTCCTTTTAGATTCTTTTACATAGTTAATGTAATTCCCTATTCCTTCTATTGCTGATACTGCAATGATGGCCCATTCTAGCGTATTTACATCACTTAGCGATTCCTTTCCGTAGAATAATGTAACGCTAGCGATAAACCCATAGAGAAGGGCTTTAAAAAAATACTCCCAAATAGGTGAATAATCTTCTATATTAATTCTTCCGTATACTTTGTCTATCAAGAATACAACTGCAAAAATAATAACAATCGTTATAATAAATTCCGACCCCATAGTTCCCTCCATAAAAAATTAGTACAAATGCATCATATAGAAATTCTTCAAAAATATCTTTAATCCTCTTATATAACAAAAAAGAACGAATTCCACTAATGGAAATTCGTTCTATTCGTTATAGTAATTCTAAAAACGCGACCGCTCTTTATGTAGAAATGTCTTACACTGTTTTATATTTAGGCTGTTTTCGCAAACTTTGTTGTTTATTATGATTGTTCCGCTTCATGTGGACGCTTTCCCCGCGGGGGTCGCCACCTGCTCCAATCTACTAGGTTTACACATTTATTTTTGAAATCAACAATCTTTTAGAAATGAGCCTTATTTTTTCACTAAAATCGCTGCATTACGCTGATTAAATTTATCATTATGTGAAGAAACCATGGCATAACTCGCCGCATCTGGCTCAATGAATTTCTTCGCACTATTTACAGCTAAAACTGCATCATTAAAGGTCCCGACTAATAAGTAGACTTTATCTGTATAGGATACAATATCGCCTACCGCGTATATCCCAGGTATCGATGTTTTACATTGCCCTTCACTTTCAAATTGCTTATATTCATTTCGTACGGGTGCAATAGAATCACAGAATTCTAGTGAAACTTCCCGATTATAACCGTGACAGACTAATACTTCGTCCATTGTTATTTCATATTCCGTATCATTTTCTTTTAATAAAACACGGTCAATAGCCGTCTTATTTTCATTTGAAATGAGCTTCACTATTTCTGTATGTAATTTAATTTCTACACCGTTCTCTACTAATTTTTTTATTTGTGATTCATGTGCTTTTAATTCATCACTACGGTAAATAATTGTTAGCTTTTTTGCGACTTGCAATAGTTCAACAGCCCAATCAATAGCCGCATTTCCTCCGCCCGATATTAAAATATCTCGATTTCTAAAGCGCTCGATGCCGTTAATTGTGTAGTGAAGGTTAGTCATTTCAAACTTTTCTGCTCCTTCAAGCTCCAACTTAATTGGCTCGTAGATGCCCCCGCCAATTGCTATAATAATAGATTTTGAATAATGCTTCTCCCCTGTATTTGTTGAAATAATAAAATATTCTTCCTCTTTATCAATCCGGTCAACTTTTTGACTTAAACATATGGTCGGTTCAAATGTCATAGCTTGTGCGATTAAATTTTCCACAAATTGATGGCCCAGAATTGGTGGTTGACCACCTACATCCCAAAGTACCTTTTCTAAAAAGATATTTACTTTTCCACCTAAATAGGAATGATATTCGATAATTTTTGTTTTCATGTCTCGCATACCACTATAAAAAGCACTATATAGTCCGGCAGGTCCACCACCTATAATCGTCACATCATATATTTCCATTTGGAACACTCCATTTTGTTTATGAATTTAAATGAGAACTCTTATCAACTAGATTAACGAATCCTGTTTTGAAAGTCAATTGTAATTGATAATAATTCTCAGAAAAGTTATTGACATATGAAAAAAAGTAAGCGTATTATAAATTTATACAAATGATAATGAAAATCTTTATCATTTAACCGGAAAATAAAAAAACTAATTAACAAAGTGAGGCTAATTATAATGAAGAAGCTATTATTTATTATTACTTCTATTTTTATTTTATTTCTAGCGGCTTGTGCCAACGAAAGCACAACCAATGAAGAGGCAACCACTGATAAAGAAAGCGATAGTCAGTATCCAATCGTCATTAAACATGCATTTGGTGAAACAACAATTGAGGAAAAACCCGAACGAGTTGCAACAGTAGCCTGGGCAAACCATGATGTAGTGTTAGCACTTGGTATAGTACCAGTAGGTTTCTCTGCTGCAAACTACGGGATCCAAGATGATTCTGGTTTATTACCATGGACTGCTGATAAATTAAAAGAGCTAGGTGAAGAAAATCCAACCGTATATCAAGATACTGACGGTTTAGATTTTGAAGCAATTGCTGATAGTAATCCAGATGTAATCCTTGCTGCATATTCAGGTATTACAGAAGAAGAGTACGATACTTTAAGCCAAATTGCTCCAGTAGTTCCGTATGAAGAAACTCCATGGGTAACACCTTGGCGCGACCAAGTATTATTAAACGCTAAAGGTATGGGTATGGAAGAAGAAGGTAAGAAATTAGTTGCGGATACAGAAAAGTTAATTGCTGATAAAGCAAACGAGTACTCTAGTATTAAAGGCAAAAAAGCTGCATTCGGTATGTTTAACACAGCTGACTTATCAAGTTTCTATATTTATACACCTGCAGACCCACGTGGTGAATTCTTATCGGATTTGGGTATGGAATATCCTGAAGGTATTAAAGAATTAATTACTGATGACAGCTTCTACATTCAAGTAAGTGCTGAAAATGCAGATGCATTAAACGACACTGAACTATTTATTACTTATGGTAACAAGGATACATTAGCTGCTTTACAAGCAGATCCAATTTTGGGGAAAGTGCCTGCAATTGCTGCTGGTAACATCGTAGTTATAGAAGACAACACACCATTAGCAGCTGCTGGTAACCCAAACCCACTTTCAATTCAATATACAATTGATGAATACTTAACTTTAATCTCAGACGTAGCGAAGAATATTAAGTAGTCATGAAACAGTTGAATGTTGCTATGGAGAAGCAATTTTTCCGGCCAAAGAATTTAGGGAAGTTAACAATTATTCTTTTCATTCTTTTACTATTATTGCTTCTATAGCTTTTGGCTCTCGTTCAATTGGGTGGTCGATAATTCTGGATGGATTATTCCATCCAGAATTAAACGATCATGAATCTAGTGTTGTTCGTCAACGTGTTGTACGAACTATTTTTAGTTTTATGTGTGGTGCTGCATTAGGTGTATCTGGGGCATTAATGCAATCAGTCACGCGAAACCCGATTGCCGATCCAAGTATTTTAGGAGTTAATACAGGTGCTGCATTATTTGTCGTTAGTGGCATTGCCTTTTTAAATATTAGCTCTCCAAGTGAATATGTCTGGTTAGCTATAGCAGGTGCGATTCTTACTGCTATTTTTGTGTTTACAATTGGTTCTCTTGGTTATAACGGCGCTACGCCTTTAAAACTCGTCTTAGCTGGCGCTGCAACAAGTGCTATCTTCTCATCACTCGTAACAGCGATTATGATTCCTCGACAAAATGTTATGGATCAATTCCGTTTTTGGCAAGTTGGAAGCGTTGGAGCTGGTACATGGGATAGTATTCAATTACTTCTACCCTTCTTAGTTGTAGGTATAATACTTGCTATTTTAACTGCACCTGCACTAAATGCGATGGCATTAGGGGATGAGGTAGCGACAGGATTAGGTGCTAAAACAGGGACGATTCGTTTAGTCTCTGCTTTTGCTGGCGTATTACTTTGTGGGGCTGCGACAGCCTTTGCGGGACCAATTGGATTTATTGGTCTATTAGCAACTCATGTCATTCGCTTAATGATTGGGCCAGATTTGCGCTTTGTCATTCCTCTTTCCGCCTTATCTGGTGGGATTATTTTAACCATATCCGATGTTGTAGGACGTGTGATCGCTCGTCCTGGAGAAGTAGAGGTTGGGATATTAACAGCCTTTATTGGCGCACCAATTTTAATTTATATTACGATGAAAGCGAAAATGCGTAGCCTATGATGAACAATGAGACTTTACAAACCATTATTCAATCAAGATCAAAACGTAAACGTCGTTATATTGCGACGATGGTTATCTTAATAATAATTGCCCTTGGATTATGTTGTGCCATGCTCATGCTTGGAAATACGATTTATCCAGTGAAAGATGTCATAGCCGTTTTATTAGGTGAAGATGTTAAGGGGGCAAGTTTTACCGTTGGAACATTACGTTTTCCTCGTTTGTTAGCTGGTCTCCTTGCTGGATTTGCATTTGGAGTTGGGGGTTATGTTTTCCAAACAATGCTGCGAAACCCATTAGCAAATCCAAATGTTATCGGTATTACAACGGGATCAAGTGCAGCAGCTGTATTTTGTATTGTCGTCCTACATGCAAGTAACACAATGATTTCAATTGCTTCAGTTGTAGGTGGATTATTGACAGTTGCGGTTTTATATATTTTGTCGAAAAGTTCTTCTTTCTCAATTGGACGATTAATTTTAATTGGAATCGGGATTCAAGCAATGTTAAATGCCTTTATCTCTTATTTAATGTTAATAGCAAAAACACATGATTTACCGACTGCTCTTCGATGGCTGAGTGGAAGCTTAAACGGCGCAAAAGTTGAAACTATAATGCCTTTACTTATTCTTATAGTCATTTGTACACCGATACTTATCTATTTTTCAAATCATTTGGAAATGTTAGAGCTCGGTGAACAAGCAGCTACATCTTTAGGTGTTTCAACAAATCAAGTTCGTATCATTTTATTAATATCAGCTGTACTGGTTATTGCCTTAGCAACTGCAACAACAGGACCGATTGCCTTTATTTCATTTTTAGCTGGCCCAATTGCCAGACGTATTGTCGGAGTCGGATTCTCTGCACTTATACCTTCAGGGTTAATTGGTGTAATCTTGGTACTTGCAGCAGATTTAATCGGGCAATTTGCTTTTGAGACACACTATCCAGTTGGTGTTATTACAGGGATTATTGGAGCACCTTATTTAATTTTCTTACTAATCAAGTTGAATCGAAAGGGGAATATTTAATGTCTCATACATTACAGACTAAAAACTTACATTCTGGCTATGACCAAAATCTCATTTTAAAGGATGTAAACCTCTCGATTCCTAAAAATAAAATTAGCATTATTATCGGTTCAAATGGCTGTGGAAAATCGACCTTATTAAAAACAATGGCTCGGTTATTAAAACCATCGGATGGCGATGTGTACTTAGATAACAAATCAATTTATGAAATTCCGTCTAAAAAGCTTGCTCGTACGGTTGGACTTTTGCCTCAGTCCCCTATTGTTCCAGAAGGTATTACCGTTGCTGATTTAGTTGGCCGTGGGCGATTTCCGCATCAATCGATGTTTTCAAGTTGGTCAAAAAAGGATTACGAAGCCGTTGCAACAGCTCTTGATATGATGAATATCGCTGAATTTAGCGATCGTCATATTGATGAATTATCAGGTGGACAACGCCAACGTGTATGGATTGCGATGGCATTAGCTCAGCAAACCGATATTTTATTTTTAGATGAGCCAACAACCTATTTAGATATCACTTATCAAGTAGAAATTTTAGATTTATTGAAGGACTTAAATGAAAAGTATGGGACAACAATTGTCATGGTGCTTCATGATATTAACCTTTCAGCACGTTATGCGGATTATTTATTTGCCGTAAAGAATGGGAAACTGATTGCTGAAGGCTCGCCAAATGACATTATCACGAGCGAACTGATTAAAGAAACCTTTAATTTAGATTGCCATATCATAAATGATCCCATTTCTAACACACCACTTGTCCTTCCAATAAGTCGATTTCATAAATAATAAATTATAAGAAAGTAGAATTTGAGGTCGTCTCAAATCCTACTTTTTTTTACTATAGTTTTATGGCTCCCAAAATAATATAAATGCAGCAAGTAGCTTGAGTGTATATGGCAACACATGAGGTGCTAATTATAGCTCCGTAAAAAAGGAGATGATTTAAAAACCAACTTTTTCTAAATACAACCCCTCAGCTTCGGCCATACGACCTGTTTGAATTCTTTCCTTTGATTCAAGAATACTCGGTATTGCAGCCGCATCTTTTTCGCCTAATCCAACTTCAATTAGCGTTCCTACAATTTTTCTCACCATATTGTAAAGGAAGCCATTGCCTCGCACTTTGATTTCGATAAAGCCCTCATTTTCATTTATTTCAAGTGAGTATATTTCACGCACCATCGACTTTTTCTTAGATTTTGCGTTGGAATAGGAAGTAAAGTCATGCTTACCTAGAAAGAATTGAGATGCCATTCTCATTTTTTCAATATCAAGCTTCTCCTCCACATGCATACTGTACTTTCTCATAAAAGGATGTGTATATTGCTCGTTCCATATCTTATACAAATAGGTTTTATCTTTAGCATTATAGCGTGCATGAAATCGATCGTGGGTTAACGTAACATCTACAACGCTAATGTCATTTGGAAGGTATCTGTTTAAATATTGCATAACTTCATCTTCGGATGCATTTTTACGCATCTTAAAATTAGCGATTTGAGCAAGAGCATGTACACCTGCATCCGTTCTTCCAGATCCAATAATTTCAATCTTTTCTCCTGCCAGCTCTGTTAATACATTCTCAATTTTCCCTTGAATCGTATTGTCACTATTACTAAGTCGCTGCCACCCTTTGTAACGTCCACCATCATACTGAATGGTTAATTTATAATTGTTCATTGTTTTCTCCTTAGGTAATGTATTTCTCTATTATTAGATATTCCCTTCATAATGTACTTCATTGAGCTTCACAACTTCAAGTTTGATTATATTCCCATTCAATTTAAATGCCATTGAAAATTATTGATTCCTGTGGATATGTGAATAAGTGTTTGTAGATATGTTGATAATTATCTTTATATTTCGAAGTATGCGAAAGTGTATTATATTAACAAACGAATAACCCTACCTCATAAGAAGTAGGGCTAATGGAGAGAAATCACGAATGTTTGCTTAAGTATATGTACGCTACTTTACTTTCAATCTATTTGAGTGACAGTTATATTCGATATTCCTTAATATATGAATGAGATTATTGAAATAAGGTTTTACAATAAAATCTGTCGCTCCGTTTCTAATCGCATCTATAATAATTGACTTTTGCCCCATTGAGGAACACATAATCACTATTGCATTAGGATCAAATTTTTTAATTTCTATTAATGCGTTAATACCGTTGACTGTAGGCATTGTTATATCCATAAAAACAATATCTGGTAAGGACTTTTTATATTGGATGACAGCCTCTTCTCCATTGCTGGCTTCCGAGATAACTTTATAGTTCTCTTTGACTATCATTTTTTTTAAATAAGTTCTCATAAATAATGAATCGTCAGCAATTAATACAGTTTTTCTCAAGCTCGTCATCCCCTTTTCAACCTATATGCTAATTTTGACGGAATTCATAAAAAAAATGAATCACCTGTTGTTCCTATTCATATAGGAAGGTGTTCTTATTTCTATTATTCGAAGGGTTCCTATACTTTTAATAGAAGGCTATTTTCTAAAAGATTGTTGCTTTTATATGTAGGGTGATTTCCGCTCCTGGTACTCGCTTTCCGCGGGCGATCCGCAAGCCTCCTCAACGAAATGTGGAGGCGGCTTGCACAGAAACGAGAAAATTGGCCGACTAAAGCGCCACGTCCTGTGGCGGAGTCGGCACTAGCACGTCCTGTGCGTCGGAGACTCCGACAAAGAGGCGTATTTTGCCTCTGAAGGAGGAGTTGAAATTTCTCGAGTTTCTAGCCGCTGCAACTGGACAAGTCGCTATGTCACTGCGGGGTCTCGCCTGGCTCGCTATTCCCGCAGGACGTTGAATTACTTCCTCGAAGCTACACCGCACGAAGAAAATGCTTGCATTTTTGAGGATCTCGTACCATCCACTGCAATCACTGATTGGACAATAATATATCCCTTGCATAATCGGATCAAAAAGCAACAAAGTTTACGAAAATAGCCAAATAGAAATAAGGAAAAGGTAGTAATTGAGGTAGTAAAATCCAATTTTAATGGCTATTATAACAATAACCAAACAGGCAAAGTCCAAATTAAACATTTCCTATTTTGGTATATAGGCATCAATAGGGATTTCCTTAAAACCCCAAACTTTATTATATTTCTGCTTCACATAATTTTTAAGCTCTATTATTAATTGCTGTTCAGCAATAACTTTTTTCTTAAAAGTTCAGTTATTTAGAATTAGTGACATTTGGGAAGAAAAAATCGACAACTCGGATCGTTATCTGTAAGACCTACAAAAGAGAGAAAATAAAGAAAGTGAAGACTAAAAAATGGAGGAAACATAATGTCAACTCAAATCAAAATTACTCATACTTTCAACGCCCCGCGTGAACTAGTATTTAAGGCATTAACTGAATCAGAACACCTAAAGAACTGGTGGGGACCAAAAGGATGGGCATTCGAGGTTTCTAAATCAGATTTCAGTTCAGGCGGTGTCTTTCACTATAGCCAAAAACCTGCCGACGGCAACATAATGTGGGTTAAATTCTTATACAATGAAATTATTGCACCAGAGAAAATCATTTACACCAGTTTCTTTTCGGATGAAGAAGGAAACACTGTACGTGCACCATTTGACGCAAATTGGCCTATGCAAACTCTGAATTCCATCACGCTTACCGAAGACGCTGGAAAAACAACACTTACAATGATTGTGGCTCCTGTATCCCCTACTGAGGAAGAGATTAAAACCTTCGAAGATTCAAAAGAGATGGCTCAGGCAGGATATAGTGGAACCTTTAATCAATTAGAAGAATACTTAACAAAAATATAAACCGTTGAATATAACCAAAACAAAAACACCGGCAACCGGTGTTTTTATTACTTAAACTTTTCTTAAACAGTCCAACCAAAAGATTCAGTACAATCCCCACTAAACCATTTATGTTTATCAACTCTTCAATCATAGTTTGAGGGAATCTGAAACAAAAACTTAATTTTCTCCTAAATTTTTTACAGCAATCATCAAAGATTCTAGCTGCGCCTTTTCGAATGAATTAAGAGCCTATCTAAACAATCTTCAGACTAATTTTTTAATGTTGCTCACTTTCCTACTATTTCGACTTCACCGGAACTGCTAACTCAACAACCGCATCCATTGGATTCCCGTTTAATAACATTTCAATGACATACGTATCTTTATACTCAAATTCAGGATGGTTGGGTAATATTTCTCCAAAAAATTGGCGGATTAATTGGTCAAATAAATTTCGACTTGGACCTCCTTTAGCGGTAAGCACGACATATTCATTAGCCGGCAGGACCAATTGTTCCCCATCTTCAGCAACTGTCGTTGTATTTGCTCCTGCGAAATAGGATAAGCTATCACTGCTAGTTGTCCCGACTGCATAACCAATTTTGTCTCTACTTCCAGCCATTAATTCACCGAATTTGCCACTTTTTGCGAGTGACCCGAAGTGTGCTGACTTTTGTTTTGATACTTCATCTACATTCTCCATTGTTGGGAGTGAAATGTTCGTACTATAGCCGGTTAATGTTAATTCACCCATATGTTTTATAGTTAAATTTGTCATATTATCATTCCTCTTTTCTTAATTTATATCTATACTATAATCAACTAACCCTGACAGCAGTCTGTCATATATTTGGAGAAAGTTATGAAAATCGAACGATTAATTAGTATCATTATGATCTTATTAAAGCGAGAATTAGTCTCGGCTACAGAACTTGCTAAAACTTTTGAGGTAACAACAAGGACAATTTATCGCGATGTTGAAACGCTTAGCATGGCAAATATACCTATATATACTGTTCCCGGAAGAGATGGCGGGATTGGACTTATGTCTACTTATAAGGTTGATAAAAAGCTACTAACCTCAAAAGATTTACAAAATATAATAACTGCCTTAAATAGTGTCGAACAATTGATTGAAAGTCCGGAAATCAAATCGACTATGACGAAAATCCGTGCCATGCAAACAGAACGATTGAACGATAAGATGGATTTTTCTTTGCATTTTACAAACTGGCAAGGAACTGAGGAATTGAAGGCGTTAGCGGAGTCTTTACAAGAGGCAATCCGAGACCATTTAATCGTCAAATTCGACTATTACGATGTAAACGGCACACACACTTCCCGAAAAATTGAACCCTATCACTTGATGTTTAAAGGAGAGCGCTGGTATTTACAAGGCTATAGTTATGAACGAGAGGATTTTCGTACCTTTCGATTAGCTCGCATGTCGAATATACAAATTACTAACGAAATATTTCATGCACGTGATTATGTCTTTATAGACAAAATACCAAAAGAAAAGCTCCCCCCATTTTACCCAGTGCGTTTGAAAGCGAATATGCGGGTTCGCGATATCATCATCGAACGCTTTGGCATTTCGGTGATTACACCTTGTGATGAAACAACATACTATGCAGACTTACAACTTCCGAATAATGAGAATGCCTACCGTTTTTTATTACAATTAGGTACGAATGCCCAAATTATTGAAGGTGGTATTTTTGAAAAAGAATTTCGTCATTATTTGCAAAAAGTCCTCAACCTATATGGCCAAAACCTTAAATCAAAAATGGAGGAAAAATAAAACTAAAACCCAATCTGTATACTTGGTTTGAATAAAGATTGGGTTCTTCTTTTTGGAATTGAATTGTTTTCTTAGATTTAAATCATTTAGTTAAAAACTACCTTTTCCATTCACAAATCATAAATAACTCATTCTCTTTTATATGTGCAGTGAGAGTGCCGCGCATTTTAGTCATTAGACTTTTAGCAATTGCTAATCCTAAACCTGTGCTTTTTTCTGTTCTCGTTTTGTCTGCTTTATAAAATCGGTCAAATAGATAATCGATATCTTGTTCACTTAGCTCTTCAGCATTGTTACTTATGATCAGTTGTACAGATGATGCAAGTTTTTCAAGTCGGATGGAAACATCTCCATTTGAATGCTTAATCGCATTGACCACTAAGTTTTCTATCACTCTTTTCACTGCAGAGACGTCACCTATGATATCGATCTCTTCATCTGGAATTTGAAGAACAGGCTCAATGCCTTGCTGTTTGAATTGCTCATAAAAGACGACCAAGACTTCTAAAAGCAATTGGTTCAATGTTATCTTTTCAGGCTTTAATGGATAATCGGCAGACTCTATGACGGATAATTCAAAAAAGTCCTCTAGTAAGGCCTTTAATCTTAACGCACCACTTTTTACAACCTTCGTATACTCTGTTTTTTTCTCCAATGTTAATTCGTCTGATTCTAAAAATTGAATATACCCTAGAATTGATGTCATAGGTGTACGAATATCATGCGAAATATTAGCGATCGCCTGCTTTAATTCATTCTCTTTCCGTCGCTTTTCTGCGTTTGCTTTTTTGGTTACATCAATTTGATTGTTTATTTCTTTCACAAGCTTTTCAATATCCTTATCATAAAAAGCAAGGTCAATTTTCTTTTCAGTCCGATTATTATTTAACTCGTGCAATTGCTTTTTAGCTCTTTTTATTTCCTTTTTTAACAAATAATAACGAGTGAGAACAAATACAGTTATGACTATTGAAGTGACTGCGATATAGACGATGATTCTCACCCGCTTTCCTACTTACTTAATTTCCTTCCTTTGAAACACAAAACTACCGATAAGTCCAAAAACAAGAAAGGTTAAGATGGGTACCAGTATTAACTTAAGTAATTCTCCGGACACAAGATCAAGCTTTGTAATATCTAAATAGAGCTTAAACACTGAATTATTAAAGATTGTTTCAAATAACGAAAACTGTTGACCCAGCATATATAAAATACTGTCGAAAAGTATAAAAAATAAGATTAGAAATCCAATTGTTTTTCCACCATCAGTAAATATTATCGCAGCTAACGCCATCATAGATGCAAATGAAACTGCGTACAAAGCCGTTAATCCTATCGTTCGAAGGATAAAGACTAAATCTGGCATGTCATTAAACCCAGATAAGATCGCTGAAACCCCAGTCATGACAATAGGGAATATCAGTGAAATAATGGCAGCACCTATCGAAAAGACAATTAATTTAGAGGAAAAGATACGAAATCTACTATTACCAGAAGCACACATACTTTTCATTGTACCGATTGAATATTCGCTCGAAATAAAGAAACCTGCAAGAATACATGGAACTAATCGAACAATATAATTATTTCCTCCAAGAGCTGTAAATGTGTATAATTCACTCACGGATACTGGTTCCGCACCAAATACGCCATCATTAAAAAAGATTAGCATTGGATAAAAAGCAGCAGATGCGATTAGCCCAAAGACCAATGTCCAAAATGACCGATCCTTCCTCAGCTTAAATAACTCAAATTTCAATAGATTATCCATGCTGAACACCACCAATCCGATTGGTAAAATACGTTTCCAGGTCTTCACCCATCGGCATAAATTGCTCGATTAATAAACCTTTATCCGTGAGTATTTTTGAAACTTTACTTGGAGCTTCCAGATGAGTGTAAAGCTTAATTGTCCCATCAGGTAATACATCATATTTAGTAGTTCCTAGATCAGTCTCAATGATTGTTGCTGCTCTATCTGGATTATCTACTTTTATATGAATATACTGTTGACATTTTTCATTAAGTTCGTTGGCGGTTAATTGCTCTAACAATTCTCCTTTATGAATAATTCCGTAGTGGGTAGCGAGTAAATGAAGTTCACTTAAAATATGACTTGATATTAAGATTGTAATCCCATATTCATGATTGAGCTTCTTCAATAATTCTCTTATTTCTACAACACCCATAGGGTCAAGTCCATTAATTGGTTCATCGAGAATCAAGAATTCCGGCTCACCTAACAATGCAATCCCAATTCCAAGTCTTTGTTTCATGCCCAATGAAAAATTCTTCGCTTTCTTTTTCCCTGTATCTTGGAGTCCAACAATCTCGAGTGTTTTTTCGATACATTCCTTCCCAGGAATCCCTTTTAATAGTCTGTGTGCCTCTAGATTGTCAGCTGCACTCAAATGCGGATACAAAGCTGGACCTTCTATAATCGTCCCAATTCGTCGCCTTGCCTCAATAAGTTCCATTTCACTACTTTGTCCAAATAATTCAATCTTTCCCGTGGTCGGAAAAGCAAGACCCGTTACTAAACGTATAAGCGTTGATTTACCTGCACCGTTTTGCCCAATAAATCCATAAATAGATCCTTTATTTATCGTAAGATTTACTTTATTAAGGGCTAATTGGTTTTTATATTGCTTTGATAGGCTATTCGTTCGAAGTACATATTCCACCATATCATTTCCCTCCCTTTTGTGATGCTTTTAGTATAGAAAGGAAATCATAAAAAAGAGTTAAGGAAAGTCTTAAGAAAGTCTTAAGTTTGCAATTTATACCCGACTCCCCAAACGGTCTCAATATAGTCTTCATTTGGATTTGCTTTCGAAAGTTTACTTCTGAGGTTACTCATATGAACACTTATCGTATTATCATCCCCATAGTATTTCTCATTCCACACACTCTCAAACAGATTAGCTTTCGTGAAGACTTTCTTAGGAGAGGACATAAGAAGTGTTAAGATGGCATATTCTCGTGCGGTAAAAAGAATCTCTTTTTCATTTACAATTACTGTTTGTGAGTCTGTATTGATTCTAATATCTTTATAGCTTAGCTCTTTTTTATGTGAAGCTTGGTTAAAGCGTCGATATCTGCGTAAATGGGAATCAATCCTCGCAGATACTTCTTCAATATCAAAAGGTTTTGTAATGTAATCATCTGCTCCAGTTCTTAATGCATCTATTTTTGTTTGCTTCTCACTCTTCGCTGATATAATCATGACAGGAACAGGAATTTGCTCACTTATTTTTTCAAGAAGCTCTTCCCCCGACATACCTGGCAGCATTAGATCTAGCAGCACCAAATCCCAAACCCGATTTTCCAAGTAAATCATCGCTTCTGTTCCAGAAAATGCGGACTGAGGCACATACCCACTCTTTCTTATAATGTCGCATAATAATTTATTGATATCATTGTCATCTTCAACAACTAAGATCTTTATTTCCTTCTCCATTTTATCGACACCTTACTTTTATTATTCATGTTTCTTATTTTATAACATACCGATTGTTATAAAAATAGGAACAGCCTAGTAATATGGAGATTTTCACCTTTACTATTATAAGAAACCAAAATGGATTTTATCTAAAAAACACCTCTACTACTAAGTAGAGGCATTATTTTTAGGTTTTATTTGAACGAATATAGATCTAGTTCCAATGTCAGTGAGAATTTGTATTAGTTTTGATTGGAAAAACCACCCTGGATACAAAATTTAATTAATTATCTTTTAACCTAACCATACACTTCACATCTTGATCATTAAAATACCATTCGACGCAATAGCCATTAGGATCAATATCAGAATATGAAATTAGCTCTTCAAAAGCTGTTCCTATACCTTGTGGATCATTTTTAAAGTTCAATACGGTAACGGTTCTGTAGTTACCTCTTTCAATAACGAATGATTCAAATTCATTATTTTCCTCTTCATCTTTTACTAATTCTTCTGCAGCTGCTTTGTACACAATCTTACCATTTTCCGGCCTTGATAAACCGAAGTACCTTCTTTCTTCCGAAAAAGGAATCATTTTATGAAGTTTCTGATGGGCCTCCAAAACTCCATTTGGAAAAGACGTAGCAGTTATACAAAATACGTTAATGTCTTTTTCAATAAAAATCGTTTCCATCCTATGTATTTCTATCTCCTTCAACATCGTTTTTTAATATAGCTTCAATTAAACAATCAAATCTATTTAAAAACACTCTAGCTTATTTCTGAACCACATTCTCTTTCAAGAACACGAACCTAGTCCTCAATCTCCCACGCTGGGTTCCAAACTACTTCCCACAAATGACCATCCGGATCCTGGAAATGACCAGAATAACCACCCCAAAAAGTGTCATGTGCTGGGTCTGTTATTGTTGCACCCGCTTTTTCGGCTTGTTCTAAAACCTTATCTACTTCTTCTTTACTATTTACATTGTGACCAATTGTAAATTCAGTGGGGCTTGCAGGAGCCTGTGTAACTTTTGCCTCATATGCAATATCTTCGCGTTTCCAAATAGCAAGTTTCAAACCTGCTTGTAGGTCAAAAAAGGCAACAGCTCCATGCTCAAATTCCTTACCTATAATACCTTCTGTTGGTAGTCCCAACCCATCACGATAGAAATCTAATGCCTTTTCCAAATCATCTACACCTAATGTAATGACAGTGATTCTTGGTTTCATAAATGAATTCAACCTCCTCAACTTATATTTTAATAGCCATGGAAAGCATCTTTTTTGATATTCTTTTTTGAAATACTATTATTTTGTAAGTAACTAGAGATTGAATCCACCATTGACTTCGGCCCTGCAATCAGATATTGACCATTATTCTGATAAAGAGTAGTTAACTTGTCTATCTCCTGATGTAAGCCATCCCTAGAGTCAAGATACGAGATACGTATTGAATCATTGTTAGCATCAAATTCATCTTTAAACATATACTTCTTTTCACTATCCATATAAAGTAGGTGTATTGGCTTCTTATTACCATTTCCTTCTGCCTCAATTTGTTTTATGATGGATCGATACGGTGTGATTCCAATTCCTCCAGCAATAAGAACCGTAGGATGTTCATCGTTAACATTTAATGAACCTAAAGGTCCTGACATACCGATTGTCATTCCCTGTTTTAGTTCTAACATTGCCTTCTTAAATTCACTTGGGTTATCATTTATTTTCATCGTTAATTTTAAAACATTTTCACTTGGAGCAGCTGCTATTGTAAATGGTTTAGTAGGATTTTTCACTTTTTTATGAGTAATACTAAACAATCCATGCTGTCCTGCTTTCCAGGTTAAATCTTTCTCCTTTTCAAATAAGAAGGTATATACATCATCTGATTCTTTGTGGCTTTCGATAAAGACTAATTGTCTCTTTTTAAATACCGCAATCATATCTTGAAAAAATCCCATTTCACTATCTCCTTTAAGCCTTACAGAAGCCCTCATACACTTTCTAAGGGCTACCCTATATTTTTTTATTTCCTCCAGAGAGTTGTACAGTTTGCCTTGTCCTTTATATTAAATTCAATCATTTTCTCAAGTAGTGTGTAGTCTACCGAACTTTTCCAAGGAATACGTATAATCTCCTTTGTGTAATCATAGCCAGCCTTTACAATGTCATCCTCTACATGAGTAATCGTTACACTTTCAGGAGCCACAGCTAAATGCTTTTTAGAAACGCTAAATCCAATAATATATGTGCCATGATCCGTAAACATTGGTTGATTCCATTTCATTTCTTTCTTTAAATTTGGATATTTATCCGTTATCCACGTTAATACTTCTTCTGTTCTTTCTCTGTGAAAAGGGTCATCAATCCCCGCTAAAAATTCAGCAAAAACGTCCAAGTTATTCCCTCCTAGAATGAAAATGATGGTGTTCAAAAGTTTCGTATTACATTTCCTCTATCACTTTTTTAAGCTCTTCAATCTTATATGCCCAACCATACTTCGCACCGTTGAACGCTTGAACATTCTCATTTTCAAATCCAGTCTGTTCAAGATGTAAGTAGGTGGTTTCCCCTTCTTGTTTTAACGTCCATGTGACAATCGTGTTTACCGGACCACCTACCCATGTATAGGATAATTTATTAGGCTCGTCCACCACCAATACTTCACTATCTACAATTAAACCGATTTCCTCATTTTGAAACTGACATTTGTATCCGACAATTGGTTTAAAATTATTTTTCATTACCCATTGTGCGAGTGTATCGGAATTTGTTAAAGCTGCCCATACCTTTTTGATTGGACTCTTAAATTCAAAATCTAATGATAAATCTGCCATTCTCTATTCCTCCAATATATTCTTAAGTAATATCGCTCTTTCATTCCAAAACTTTTCATAATAGGCTAACCAATCCTTCACTTCCTGTAAGGGAGCCGGATTTAGTCGGTACTTTGTTTCTCTACCTACTTTACGATTAGTAACTAGATCTGCATCTTTAAGGATAGCCAAATGTTTCGATACCGCTGTCCGCCCCATTTGAAAATGAGGAGTTAGTTCGTGAAGAGGTAACTCTTCTGCACCTGCCAACAAACGTATTAATTTTCTTCTTGATGGATCTGCAATCGCTACAAAAACATCATGCTTTTGGTGAGTAGTGTTCAAAATCCTCCCCCCCTTTCAAATATAAACGACACTAATCGGTGTCTTAAATTATATGACACCAATTAGTGTCCAGTCAATATTTTTAAAAGATATCTAGCATTTTCTGCATGTAATCCTTCTAATTATTCTTGTCATTTTAAATTTAAAAAAACATAGCTTTAGAGATTAACTTTAAATCGTGAACATTCTTCGATTTGATAAATAATCATTTTCCTTTTAGTTATATTTGTCACTCCTTAATGTGGTGATTAAGTGATTATCTATATTTAGATAGAGATTTTTAATATCAAAAAAGAATGCCTGACACCACATATTGTGTATCAGTCACTCTTTATATCAGCATTCTATGTCTTTTAGTTTTAGTGATGTCTTGACAAAAACGTAAAATAGAACTGCAAACGATGAACTACTGAAGAGTTCAGGTATATAGGTTTATAAACAAAAAAAGTTATCCTAATCTTTAACTCCTTTAGGATAACTTGTTTGACTCCCATTCTAGCCAATATACATCAACTTCTGATATTCGATTATTGCATTATCAAGTTTCCTGCTCGTCTCAATAGTTTCTTTGTTTTGAAAGCCTTTTTCATTACATATTTCGATAAGCTCATCTTTCAACATAGTAATTTTTTCCTCAATATACTCATTAACAAGTACTTTTAACTCTAGTGAGAGTGAAAGATAAACAGAGTTATCTGGCCCCTTTTGAGAGTATATTTCGCTTAAGGTATTTCTAAGATGAAAGATTTCTATTAAGAGTTCCATATTTTCACTTTGAACATTCTCTTTTGTTTTCATCATACACTCCAATAATATTTTTTATTATGGTTTTGGAATGGGTGATGATCAAAACCAGTAATACTCTAATCTGTGATGAAATATCTTCTAATTCCAAAACCTATAAGATAGTATCACAGTCTAATCTTGGAGGAAATACGAAAGCGAAAAGCAGAAATATTTTAAAAAGTCTATCGGATTAGTAATATAATACTTTTTTAATAGATGAAAACTATATGTTTGTTTAATCACTTGATAATCAAAGATTTTCTCCCTTTTCCTCTTTTAAAATTACAGCACTTAATTTTATTAATATAATAGTCAAGGGAAAAGTAATACAATTTTAAAAACTTAGATAACCTTGATTTATAGTCGCAACAATGGAATTCATACAAAAATGATGTTTTCGCAAACATTGTTGTTTTTATATCGCGAGAAAAGCGTGAGACTTGAGACCCCGCAGGAGCAGCAGAGACGAGAAGGCTCAAGCCACGCCCACGGAATGCGTCCACCCCGAAGCGGAAGTCAACAATCAACTAGGTGATAATTAAATTTTGAACAAATTCTTGTCAGCAGAAGTTATTGTTCAAGTATAGCTTTGATTTTTTTCAAATCTTTCATGTTTGCTCTTCTCATCATTGTTGTCATGAAAAGGGATAATATCTTATTAAAGCCAGATGGTTTACCTTTATTTTGTAAAGTCATTCGAGTATGATTTTCATCGATGGCTTGCCATGTATAGATTGTCTCCATAGGAAATGGGCCATTTGCTGTTTTCATCACAAATTTCTCCCCGGGTATAAATTCTACAATTTCATACACATAGGAAAGCTCCCTACCAAGAAAGTTCGCTTTAAAAGCAATTTGTGAACCAAGTTTGAGCGGTTTGGGTGTCTTCCATTCTATAGACTGTATATTTACATACCATTCTGGAGCATGATCAGGATTCATTGCATATTCTGATACTTGTGAAATGGGGCGATTTATAATGATTTCTGTTAAAACATCTACCATTTTGTCCTCCTAACATTACTTAGCTTCAACGTATTTTTTTAGTAATGTGCCAAGTAGGTATTCCCATCCTTTAGTGTGATCATGTTCCCAATTCTCATGAATGACACCAGAAGCTGTATGGGATAATTGAAGCAAGGTTCCTCCCTCTTTCTCAAGCAGACGATACGTATAAGCACTATTTACCGCACCTTGCATACCGAGATGTCCATGTAATCGAATTTCTTCTGGAGCATTTACATAATACACGTTCCCCCAAATCGCACCTTCGTTTTCACCCCATTTTTCAATAAATTGTCCACCTGGGACAGGATTTAATGTAAAGTGGGAAGTTACACCCTTTGGAGCTAAACGAAATTCCCACCAATCTTCTACATTTTCAGTTAATGCAGTAAATACCTTTTCTCGAGGTGCATTAATAAATAACTCCTGTTCAATACGAAAATCCTTTGAGGTTTCCATTCTTCCATTTCCTCCTTTTTCTTGTACTGCCGTCCGTAAATTTAATAGCGAGTTAGCAGTAGATTCCATGTATTTTTCAACCCAGCGGTTATGCATTTCTTGAAGAGGAACAGTATTAAGAAAGTTCCTTTTATATTTTCCTTCACGTCGTACTACTACCAAATTCCCTTCCTCTAATATCTTTAAATGTTTCATAATGGCATATCTAGTGACTTCAGGAAAGTGGTCATCTAGTTCTCCCGTAGTTTTTGGAGATACCTTTAAAAGATCGAGAATTTTCCTTCGGATCGGATGTCCCAATGCTTTGAATATGGTTGATAGTTCTTCACTCATTACATCGATCCTTTCTTTCTATAAATTTATTTCACATGTGACAAAAAGGTAACATATTAATGTGACCTAATGGTAACATGTCGATCATCCCTGGTCAAGGTTACCTATAAAAAAATAATAGAACAAAGCATAGTTTGTCCTCTTGTTTGAAAATTACATAAATAGTCCGTAGAGACATCAGTTTAAATAACCTATTTTTAAAATAGGCTGTTTTCGTAATCTTTGTTGTTTTTTATATCGTTGACTTCCGCTTCAGGTGGACGCTTTCCGCGGGCGTGGCTTGAGCCTCCTCGTCGCTGCTGCTCCTGCGGGGTCTCAAGTCTCACGCTTTTCCCGCTGGAGTCGCCACCTTACGCTCCAATCATCATGGTTTTCAATGTATTAACAAAATGTAACAATCTTTAAAAAAGATCCTTAAAATAAAACAGATGTCATCAATAACACTATAATGAAACCAATACATACTCCTCCCTAGAAGATATCAGATTTAACAATAAAAACAGGCTGGGACATAACTAGCTTAATTAAAATGGGTTGGAGAAAAAGTTAACTTAAATTTAGCTTTCTCCATTTTTTGTTTTGTTTGCTATTACGATACTTTTCTAAAATATAAAAGCCTGTGAAATTTAACGACAAAATTTCACAGGCTTTTTCATTATAGAAGATTGTTTTATCCCAACCTCTACCTTTATAGAGATAACTTACACTTATTCAAATACAGCTACTAAGCGCCCTTTTACCTCATGATTTTTGAGTTTTTCAATCCCTTTGTCGACTTCTTCAAACGGGATTGTGATAAGAGCTGGACTCATTTTTCCAGTAGCAAAGCAATCATATACACCTTTTAAGTCTTCTACTGATCCACCATTGCTTCCTAATAGCTTAATTTCTTTTGTAATCATTAGGTACGTATTGATAGTAGATTCTAATTTACCCATACCAACAATAACAACTGTTCCTTTTGGTCTTACAGCTTCCAGTGCGTCAGAAGTTGTTTGTCCAAAACCAGCAAAGTCAACAATAACATCACATTCTGCTTCTTTCATATCTAGAATAGTATCGTAGACTTTAGTAGCTCCTAGTTCTTCAGCAAGCTTTCGAGCTTCTGGAGATACATCTGTAGCGTACACTTCGCAACCTTTAATCAATGCCATTTGTAAAGCAAATTGACCAAGACCACCGATTCCGATGATTCCTAATTTTGTACCTTCTTTAGCTTGTCCAATACTGAAAAGAGCACGATAAGCTGTGATCCCTGCATCTGTTGAAGCTGCTCCTTCTACAAAGGAAACGCCTTCAGGAATAATTACGCATTGCTCTGCAGGAACAAGTACTTTTTCTGCATACCCACCGTCATAGTTATACCCAGCAGTTACTTTTGTTTCTCTATTCATTGGGTTAGCCCCAACACGGTCTCCAACTTTAAAACCTTCAACACCTTCACCCACTTCAATAACAACCCCAGCAAACTCATGCCCCATAATAACAGGACCATTTGGGAAAAGCGGCATCCAACCTGGATCTTGTAGTGCTGCAACGTCTGAATGGCATAGACCAGCAGCTTTCACGTCTATCACAACATGACCTGGAATCGCTTTCGGATCTTCTTTTTCAATCAATTCTAGTGGTTTATTTGTTCCTGAAAATAGCCAACCTCTCATACTATCTCCTCCAAATTGTTCAAATCTTATTTTTTGTAATTCCCCTAATAATTCTTGCTACATATATAGTTTACTAGGTTTCTCTTGCTATAAACCATCCTTAATATTTGCTATAATGTTGAGGAAACCAACACTTTCATCAAATCTGTCTAATAGGAGAGGAATATGATGAAATCTAATTCCAACCAAGCGATGCGGACAAAAAATTTCTTAAAAAAGGCATTTATTGAAATGGTACATAAAAAGGGATTTAGTGCTGTTACGGTGAAGGACATCGTTGATCATGCGCAATATAATCGAACAACCTATTATGTGTATTATCAAAACATAGATGATCTTGTCGAAGAGTTAATGGATGAAATGTTTGAAGCCATTCAGTATTACAGCATGTCTAAATACCAAAGCGATAGTCGGGTTAAAGTAGAAGAGCTAACAACAAACTCCTTCGACTTGTTGTATTATATCTACGATCACCGTGATTACTTTACATTATTACTTTTAGAAGATACCTTGCCACACATTCACCAGCAACTGCCTGAAGCAATCTTTAATTTATTGAAAAATAAATTTGATATTCTTTACGATGTGTCTTCTGTTGATGATTACCACCAAAAGCGTTATATGGCATATGGTACGGCGGGGTTAATTACAGACTGGATTGCGCAGGATTTTGATGTGACACCCGGTGAAATGACAGATCGTCTTATACGTATTTTAAATACCTTTGCAAGAGGGTTTGTTATAAAAGAAATCGACACTTAAATAACTTTAGAAATATATATTTCTAATGTTGCGTAAATAGGTAATTATAGTTAAATGTATTCTTAATGAGGACATTATAAAAAAACCATCGCCCGAACAACTAGGGGATGGTTTTTCTACTTTTTTCGATACCGTTTTTAATAATTGGTTCTTTATTTCCGACTTTGTATTAATTCTTCTTTAATTCTTTTAAACTCCTCACTCGTGATTTCACCGTGAACAAATCGAGTTTCTAGAATAGTGATTGGATCTGTAGCACCGTATTGAAAAGATCTTCTTTTACGCATAAATATAACAAAAACTGTAATGATGAGGGCAATAAATAATAATTTAAAGATAATAAAACCAAAAAAATGCATAACTACCTACTCCTTTTATTGTAATTTTTACGATTTCCCCATGGTTTGAATTTTGAAATGACAAATAGAAAAACTAACGTAATAATTTGTAAAACTATACCTGTCCATAAATCGAGATTGGCTAAAGTGGATTGCGTTTCTAGCCCTCCCTCAACCATATTTTCTAAAGCTTCTAGTGTCCAAGAATACATCCCCCAGAGGTTTATTCCAATGAGCAGTACAGTTAAAATTTCCTTTACAATAATCCACCAATATTTGAATAAGCCATAATGGGTGCCCACAGAAAGAATAATTCCGGTTACTGTTGCCCCGATAGTAGAGGCTTTGATTGAAGTATCAGAAAGGATGTTCATAACCTTATAACAGCTTGTTATCAGAAAAGAATCAGATGTTGTTAGGACGGTTATATTTAAAATTACAAATGTAGCCATATTGCCTACCATTATTGCGGAAAACAGGATATGAGGGATTAATATCCATTTTCTAGCTGTTTTTGTTAACTTCAATATGTCACCTCCTTACCTTAGTTTCACTATATCAGGTATAAATAAACAGGCTCTTACACAGATATAAACTTTTTATAAACCATCAATAAACAATGGAGAAAATGCAAAAACCACCACCCATTTGTATTAAATGAGTGGTGGTTAAGTACTTATCCATTAAACCTGTATCCCGATCCCCATACAGTTTGGATATATTGAAAGTTCGTCGGATCCTTTTCAATCTTTTTACGTATCCGTTTTATATGAACGGTAACGGTTGCAGTATCTCCCATTGAATCTAGTCCCCAAATTCCTTCAAATAATTGTTCTTTAGAGAATACTTGATTTGGATGAGACGCCAGAAAAGCAAGTAAATCAAATTCCTTATTGGTCATTTCTATTTCTTGTCCATGTAAGTAAACTTGTCTAGAGAGAAGATGAATATGAAGACCGCGTATCGCTATTTCCCCTTTTGGTTTTTCTTTTTGAATTAGTCAATCATACATTGCAAGATGGGCCCTTACTCTAGCTACTAATTCGGTTGGGCTAAAAGGCTTAACAATATAATCATTCGCACCTAATCCAAAACCACGTACTTTATCATGATCCTCGTATTTTGCAGTGACCATCAAAATCGGAATGTCCTTTTCTTGGCGTATCCTTTTGCAGATTTGGAAACCATCTAGATTGGGGAGCATAAGATCAAGTAGAATAAGGTCATATTGATTACTTAGTGCTAATTCCAAGCCTATTTCACCCTCATTTGCTATTTCAACCTGAAATCCATCTATTTCCAAAAAGTCCTTTTCTATTTCTGCAATACTCTGGTCATCTTCAATAATTAAAATTGATTTACTCATTCCTATCATCCTCTGACTTTTTCAATGTAAAGTGTACTATTAGTCCACCTGTTGGATTGTTTTCTGCCCAAATGGTACCACCATGTGCTTCAATAATTTGTTTTGCTATAGCTAGTCCTAGACCACTACCACCTTGACTTCTAGAAGAATCAACACGGTAGAAACGAGAAAATATAGCTGAAAGCTCCTCTTCAGGCACACCCAGGCCATTGTCACTAATGGTGATAAGTACGTTTTTTTCTTGATTGGTCAGGGAAATATTAATTTGACCAGCGACATTATTCATGTACTTCACACTATTATAGATAATATTTTCCAAAACTCGAATTAATTTATTTCTATCTATAAGAACATATACATTCATGTTTTCATCATTTAATGTCCATTGAATGTGTTTGTCATGTAAATCGTCTTCCATCTCCTCTAAATAATCACTTACAAATTTATGAATGTTAACTGATTCAAAATGAAATGGCTCTCTATTTACATCTAACTTAGAGAATAGAGCGAGTTCCTCAATTAATTGATTCATATACGAAGCCTTTGAATGAATCGTTTCAAGATATTGTTTTTCCTTTTCAGGTGTTTTCGCGATGCCTTTTTCAAGTCCTTCCACATACCCTAAGATCGACGTAATTGGTGTTTTTAAATCATGTGAAATATTGGCGATTAATTCCTTACGATTGGTCTCATACTTTTCCCGCAGTTCAAATGTCTCTTTCAATTGAGCACGCATCGTATCAAATGTTTGAATAAGTTTATTCAGTTCATTTTTACCGTTTGGCTCCATTTCGAAATCAAAATTTCCATTACGAATGTTTTCTGCAGCAGCTGATAATTTTTTTATTGGGCGCAAAATATTTCGTGACATGAAATACGATAATAATAAATTAGTTAGAATCAGCGTGAAAATAAGTGTAAGAAATAGCACTGGGAAAAAAACTCTCGCATTTTTAGCAAAAGAAGATGCTTGATTTAAAAGAAAAATAGAACCTTCCGTACCATCTTTAAAGTAAAAATCATATTGCATAACAGAATAATGTTCTTCATTTATCCATATCCCTTTTGGGTTAAATTTGTTAGAAACAGAACCAAAGGCTGGTAGCTTATTCTTATCCATTTCTTTTGATGTATACAATAGTTCATTACTTTTACGCACAATAAGATTGTCATCTGAGTGATTCAAAAGTGCATTTAAATATTCGGTATCCATTAGTTTCTCTTGATTTAGTGATGCTGTTTTGATTAAACGTTGAAATATCTCAACACTCTCATCTTGTTGATCATAGCCTTGTTGCCCAAAGTTCCAATCTGTATTGCCAACCAACACTACTTTTAACAAGAGCATAATGAGTATAATGATAACAATAGGTGTCAAAATCATTGCAGCATGAGATAACATAAACTGTTTACGAATAGACATAGTAAACTCCTTCTAAATAAGGTACTTAACTCTATAACCTTATTGTAAAAAATAATAAAGAACATATTCTAAACGAAATATAAAATTTTTCTAAACTCATAGTATCTAGGTGTGTATTTATCTATCATTATCATGTCTAGTGACTGTTCCAAAGACAAAAACACCTGGTTTTTTGGGTATCAAATTTTCATTAGATAAGTTGAACTTCAATCATTACCTTCTATCGATTATTCCTCGTAAAAGTAAGACCCCAGGGGTCAAAAAATCCCCGAACTTTTCGTCCGGGGAAAGATCAAACACACTTTAATATTTAGTTAAAAACCACAAAACCTATTGGTACCATGCCAACACCATCAATACAACTCGTTGTTAAATGGCTGTAAATGCTTGTGTATCGTTTAATATATCACGAGGACTCTGCTCTATGTATCAGATTTGCAATCTTCTTTGTAAACACTGACCATAAAGGCTTTGGGAGATCATGACCCATGCCTTCAAATGTAGCAAGTTCAGCACCTGGAATAGCGGCCGCAACGGCACGTCCTCCACTTATATTAATCATTTTATCATTTTCACCGTGGATAACTAGAGTTGGTATCTTTATAGAACGCAGTTGTTCTGTTCTATCACCGGATTTTATTACTGCAACAGCTTGTCGCATCATGCCTAGTGGATCATGATCCCGATCCCAGGCAAGACTTGCGATTTGAGCAGTTAATTTTTCATCTAAAGGGTACTTGGGAGAACCAATAGCTTTACGTGATTGAATTTGCCACTCAATATAGGCTTGACGGTCATCATAAGGTGGCGAACCCAGATTTGCAAACACGGAATAGTCGGGCTGTCCAACTGAATGATCCCCAGTAGTTGACATTATAGAGGTCAATGACCGAACCCTATGAGGATACTCTATAGCTATTGTTTGAGCTATCATTCCACCCATTGATGCACCTACCAAGTGCACACTATCATAACCAAGCGCATCCATGAGACCTATCGTGTCTGCTGCCATGTCAGAAAGAGAATAAGTTACTGTAGAGAAATCACCTGATAGTATCGCTGGAAAATCTGGTACAGGAGCATCTGAAAAGTGAGTTGTAAGTCCAGCATCTCTATTATCGAAACGAATTGGATGCAGATCGTGACCAGCCAGTTCTATGCAAAATCCTTCAGGCCAGTTAATCATTTGTGCACCAGCACCCATAATCAGAAAGACAGGTGATAAAGCAGGATTACCAAAACGCTGATAAACCATTTTTATTTTCGATGGTCCAACATTTTGAACACTTTCTTCACCATGAATTTGAACATTATTTTTATCCATGATTATATCCTCCCTGTACTAGTATTAATAAAACAGTAATCTGCTGTAAGTATATTATACGAGTATGCTTTTAAATAAATAGTCTATAATATATTTTTTTACTGTATTATAATTAAAGTAGCAGAGAGTATTGTTAAATCTAAATGCCGTATTCCAGTTTTTTAAACTCGAGTTTTCCAGGATTTATAACTTTCTGTGGAACTTTTACTCATACAATTATTTAGCAAAGAACACTTCATATCAGGTGTGATGCGTAGTGAGTTTCTTTAATTAAAATAGAAATAGTGTTTTTACAAAAACTCAAAAAGCAGGGCATGACCCCCACTGCGCTAACGTTTTAGTACGACGGGGGGCATGCCCATTAATTCCACAAATAGTTTCACGAATAGGTTATAGACAATAAATCCTATCTTTGTTTGATTGGGCTGTATTATAACTAAGTACCAACACCAAAAATTTAACCTTTTTGTCGACTAAGCAAGCGGTAATACTTCCTGAAGCAACAAAAATAGCTCAGATTTTTTGGATGCTTCTTTTCGCTGCTTGCTTATGCTATCCGCGAAATATTCCTCTGATTCTTCCAGTTCCTGATAATATAACTCTTCTAATTTTCGGATTAATATCCCATAAAAATAGGCAAATGGATTATGAACATTATGTCTCTTTAACTTGACAATCATTTGTTTGAAGGCTTTAATCGAAAGCTCAATCATATCTACACAATCCCCGTCACGATTGTTTTTACTAGCTGCAATGGTTGCCATTTTCCAATACTCCTCGATTATTTTTGCTTCAGGAAAAAATGGTTTTACTGCATTCACAAAGGATACAGGAACTAGATCACTAGTAAATGTGAAATCTAAAGGTACGTCCTTACGTTCTTTTATATTTTGTTTAGTTTTAAAAGGATTACTAGTTTCATTATGGTGGTTCAAGATTTCCTTTTTAGGTGGTTCATGATGGGTTGAAGTCATTTTAGGGTAACGATTAAACACATAAAGATTGCTAGATTGTGAGCCGTTCTTCCGCTCGGTTTCATAAACTGTAAAAATACCTAAAGCCACAGCTTTTTGAATCATCCGTTTAAATGTAGAACGAGATATGCCATTTCCATTGTATTCCTCATTTATGGACTTCAATATCGTACCAATCTTTGCATTGCAAACCCCAGGAATTTTTGCAGAATAACGCACAATCCGTTTTAATCCAACAAGCTGCCCTTTTGAAAAATCATCCTTGTATTGAAGCATCCACTTCTCTATATGTCTATTGAACTCTTGTAAATCACTAAAATTCGAATAATCCTCAAATTTATCAATTGTCCCGGATTTTAAATTCATACGAATGCACCACCCTTTCACCATTGTTATAGAGAGGCGGTGGTCAAAAGAGGGCATCCGTTATGAGAGTTTTTGTGGAAGATTTCTAAAAAAATAAAAGGAACTTCCCCTAAGTATCCGATTCACACACTGAGGTCAGTTCCTTTAATTGTCACCATTACTATACTTCAAGAGTAAATTGCTGATTTTGATCTTCACCCGTATAATATTGTTATGTCACCCGTTAAATTTGATTGGGCATATCTACACTTCGGCATTTGAATACTTCAAACATAATTTAATCTCCTAGTTACTAGTCGTGACTCCACCAAGGCCAATGACCTAACCCCCAGTGCGCTAACACTTTAGTACGCTGGGGGCAGGCCCTTTATTTAAAAGGGATTTAGTGCTGTTACGGTGAAGGACATCGTTGACCATGCGCAATTAATCGGACAACCTATTATGTGTATTATCAAAACATAGATGATCTTGTCGAAGAGTTAATGGAGGAAATGTTTGAAGCCATTCAGTATTACAGCACGTCTAAATACCAAAGCGATAGTCGGGTAAAAGTAGAAGAGTTAACAACAAACTCCTTCGACTTGTTATATTATATTTACGATCACCGTGATTACTTTACATTATTACTTTTAGAAGACACCTTGCCACACATTCACCAGCAGCTACCTGAAGCGATATTTAATTTATTGAAGAATAAATTTGATATTCTATACGATGTGCCTTCTGTTGATGATTACCACCAAAAGCGTTATATGGCATATGGTACGGCGGGGTTAATTACAGACTGGATTGCGCAGGATTTTGATGTGACACCCGGTGAAATGACAGATCGTCTCATACGTATTTTAAATACCTTTGCAAGAGGGTTTGTTATAAAAGAGATTGACAGTTAGGAAACGTCACAGTGACGACCCGAAAATTCTTGTTTCACAAATAGTTCCACGCATAGTTGATCAGCAATAAGCCCAATCCTTGTTTGGATTGGGCTTTAGTTTTGTAAACTAAAATCAGGGTCTACATGACAAGACTTTATTTTTAACTGGCAGATGTTATTTATGGGTACACAGATCTTATGATTTAAGTTATGCACTCGACGTGGCTTGAGTGGTGATCGCAGACATAATTGATGTAGTAGTGTTTACCCAAAATAAATTACGTAATTTGATATACCATACTTGTTATTTATACTGTTCACGTAGTAATTTGAGAGGCCAAATAACAGCATTGGGTTTCCTCAATGCTGTTAAAATAGGATTAGAATCTTACAAAAAAGCTAGGATCTAATCAAGTGCCCCGGTAAATACATTTCTTAGAAGCCAAGAAGTAAGGCAGGAATTCAAAGAATTCTTCCTACCTTTTGTTATATTCTTTATATGTCGCGTTATCAATTCTAATATTCAACCTATTATCAAGATTCTTCCCTTGCATTTCTTCCATAACCATTTCAATCTGAATCTTCATTGAGTCAAAAAGGATAAAAGCTTTCTCTTCATTCTCATTAATACTGGGGATTACGAACCTAATAAAAGCCTTTTCTTTTTCTAGTATATAATCGGATATTCCGGTTAAAGCAACTATAGAATTGATTGTTCCAAAAAAAATCTGGGAAAATACCGCGTTATAAATATCATATCCTAATTTTGCAAACTGCAAATATCCACCTACTTTAAAACCATTGATTTTCCCTTGTTGATTTTCATAAAGTGTAATTTCTAATCCATCCGTTGCTTTAATTCTTCTAAGTCGCTGAATTTCTTTTTGCCCCTTCCGTTGAATTGCTACATATGAATTCTTAATACCTATAATTGTCATCAATAGAAAGTCTATTTCCATTGTTGAGTCCTTCAACATACAACTTAATAACTTCTTATCATCACTTGAAGGTGTAGGTATATCTTCTGGATGTGTATGCCATTCACCTAAGTAAATTCTTTCTCCTTTGGATTTATCCCAAGCATCTTCTATTATTCTTTGAGCCTTTTGAACATTCCTATAAAAGTAATAGCGCCCTGACTTATCTTCCTCTGAAGGCTCCGAAATAGTATCAATTAAAATTAAATCTTTATAGATTTTACCTAAGAGGATTCCTCCTGATTCATGTTGATTCTTTTCTATTTGCTTATAGGATTGAAAAACTTTAACAACTTTTTCTGAAAAGACAACATCAACATGGCTGTCGCAAAATTTATATATCACTTAAATCAACACTTTCTTGGTAATTTTCTAAATTATTTAACCTAACTGAAAAATCGGATGCACCTACCCATTTAGGTGATAATAGTCGATTATTTTTCTTTTGTTCTGTTAAGTTTCCTAACCAAGTAAAAGCCTTGCTACTTATAATGTCTTTATCTAATTGCTGTTGGATAAACATCATGACTTCAATAATAAACTTTTTCAGTTCTAATACTCCATAAGGTACAAACGATGTGTTACACCCAAGTTCTTTTTTTGAATATAGATTTCCATTCTTTAATACTTGATATTTATAAATTCCGTCCTTAAATAGCGTCTTTAATATTGTATGACTATTTGGTTCATTCCATATTGCGTGTCCACCAGCTAAATACGGCTCCACCCAAATGTTTAGTATTGGCTTGTTAATTATATTCTTATTTTGTAATTCATCTAACCTTAACTCTGTAGGCATATTACTGATTGCAACAATGATAAAATCATAGGAATCTAATGAACAGGGATAAGTCTGTAACAATGATAATATATCATCACTATATACATGAATATGACTTGTTGGATAGTGTCTTTTCAGATTATTTTTAACTGCCTCAGTTTTCTTTTGTCCTACTTGATTTGCACCACATAGGTGTCTGTTAATGTTCTCAAAACTTAGAATGTCAGGATCAATCAAGAGTAAATCCTGTATTCCGATATCCATTAGACTTTGCGCAATATGGCTGCCTACTGCTCCACATCCTATTACAGCAACTTTCCTTCCAATGTTACCAATCTTTCCATCCCCACCACGACTTTTTAACCGTGCTGCTCTAACATCTTTTACGGAATACTTTTGTATTTCCATCATAGGGAATTCCTTTATTAACTCTAGCCATCCATTTTGAATGGTGCTCCGAAATCCATTAAGTCCTGTTTGTATTATCTTTCTTCCTTTATAATTAGAAACTACTCTTTTAAAGGGTTTTAGGTGTTCCCAGACACCCCATGTGTATTCATTTTTCAAATGCAATGAAAACAGTATTTTTGTAGGTCTTTTATGTTTTGAAAGGAAATGGAAATAATTCTTTAAATTACTTTTATTACTTTTTAGTAATCGAATAATATCTTTGTTATCTTTAGGGAATGGAAACCCTATAGGCTCAAAAATAGGCATATACAGGACATGGATTATTTCTTCTTCGTTAAAAGAACCGCCTAAATTTTGTATCCACTTGATTGCTTCACTTTTTTGGTCAGAGAATATTCCCTTTTCCAACCAATTCCCATACTTAAATGGGACTAAAAAGACTTCTTTGGGAATATCAGAGGGTTCTACAATAGATATGTAGACCCCCTTACTTTCTTCCATCCAATAGGTTTCAAATTCATCAGTGTAATCATCTAAGTTTTGTTTCAAAATACCTTTTAACAGTATTTCTCTAGATTTTTCAATAGTTGCGTCTAAGACACCAAGTGGATTGTCAGGGTTTGGACTTGCAATTACATCATCGAAAACACAAAGTGTCTTAAAAATATCTAAGTGAGGCAAAGGATTTAACTTTTGAAAGCTTTGGTCGTCTAATTTAACTTTGGGAAACGAATCAGGAAAATTAAATGGAAGACTCATCAAAAGATTAATAAGGTATCCCTCAACTAATATTGATATTTTTATAGTGACAGGATACCTAATGGGATTTTCTGTTTCAACTAAAATTGCTCCATAAGTTTGTTCCAGATAATCCACTGATTCGGTTCTAATTTTAGAATAAATTTCTTTTAAATTAAGAGGAGCGTCCATGGTTACCTAAAATTGCAGGTGTCGATGTTTGTAAAGCATATCCTTTGTTCACTCTTTCTTCTTCTGGTGGATTAGACTTAGGAAATCTATCTCCAAATATTTTAATCCAGATATCGGCGGCATCACTTAATTTATCTTTTTCAAGCGCCTTTTGTCCATTTGAAATAAGTGTTGACAATTTACTTAAAAAGTTGGTTTTTGCGGTATCTGACCAGTCATCTAACAAATCCTCCTCTGGGAAAACAGGTCGATTAAGACTGAAGGAATCGCTTAGGTTATCATAAATTTCTTTCGCAATTGCAATAAGTGCAGAATCATCGTCTTCTTCATAACCTTCAACAAAATAATTTGCTGCAAGTATTGTAAATACCATTCCACTCGGAAATTTGTCGTCGCCTTTTTTATAATCTTTCCAGGCTTTAAAGTACCGTACAATTCGTTTTAGTTGATCACCTTTACTAGTTACTTCCGTATTAAACCAATTTGTTAATGCTTTGGGATCACTATCAATCCATCCCTTGGTTTTATGAGCCAATTTAGGATGATCCGCATTATCTCCTTTAATATAAATCGGAAAATCAATATGGTAATCGTCTTTATAAATAACACGTACACAAGTATTTTTATTAACAGGTGTTGTACTTGTATGTCCATCAACGGCTTTTAATATCCAATTATGTACAGTACTTGCTGCTGGCCATTCTTCTTCTTCTTTGCTAGACAAATGAACTAAATAAACTCCGTCATCAATATCATATTCGCCTTCTATTGGTTCAATTGTAGTGTTCATCATATAGGAACCTTGTCCCCAAAACTTAGGTTTAGTGACCTTTAAATTATTTTCAAAATGATTTTGAATCTTAACTCTAAGTGCATTTCTTGATTTTCGCAAAGACTTCTTCTTTTCTGGTTTTAATTTAATTTTCCTATCAAATTCAATAAACAAGTCATTACATTGTGCCAACAGGCTCACCCCTTAACGTGATATTTTCAAACTCATTCTCAAAAAAGCCTTTTAAAAGAGGCTCATTAATCCACTTTTCGCTTGCTTCGTGACCTTTTTCAATTAATATTTTTATAGATTCTGGAGAGGCATTATCCAAGTCAATCAACTTGCTTTCTATTTCAGTAAGATCCTCACTCTCAATTCTTAGATAATCACCCTTAAGGGACTTGTTTAAGTATTCAATATGATAGTGAGTTGAAATTGATTGTAAATCCATCATTAAAGAAATTAAGTTTGCATTCCATAAAATAAATGATCGTCTATATATATTAAGTGGTTTTTGAAACGAAAAATTCCGATGAAGCGTTGAAACAGATAATAGACTAAATTTTTTATACTTATTGTTTTCCTTGCCAATAAAATAACGGTACGCTTCTTGTATGCCATGTAGTGACGGATTATTTGCATATAATCCCCCATCCGCAAACTGGTCATTACAATCCCCCATCGTTGGGATTTCTTGAATAGGGAAATATGTAGGTGCTGCAGCAGTTGCTAATGCAACGTCAACTAATAAATGATTGCTATCCCTTCCCAATTCATGATTATGATCAGTTTTTATTATACATGGAGTGCCTTTAGTTATATTCGAGGTAGGAATTAATACATTTGTTATACAATCTTTTATTCTCATATCGCCAAATACGTTAATAAGGGAATTTTTCAAATTTTTATCACTATATTTTGAAGTAAGAAAAATTTGCTTAACTTTGTGAAACTTTCGATTATATTTATTCATAAATGGAAAGATAAGTGGACCATTTTTTTCATATAGGTCAACAATATCTTTAGCTGGAATACCTGCAGATAGTGCTAACGCAATAATTCCACCAGTAGATGTTCCACAAATCAAATCAAAGTAATTACTTAATTTTCCATACTTATCCTCGAAATCTGCCAAAATAACTGCAGAATATAATCCTTTTATTCCACCTCCGTCGATAGATAAAATTTTAAATGATTCATTTTCACTCATGTTCTGCCTAGCCCTCCCATTCAATTATTGAATTTAGGTACGTTTTCAAAAGATTTTTTGCTATTAATACTTTCTATTTCGAAATAGTTGTAATATTTTGTAATACCATTGTACCATAAGTTTGACAAAAATCTACAAAAAACAAGAACATACTTTCTCTTTTTTTAGATATATATTACTAGATAAAATATTAAATCTAGAAGAAATAAAACCTATGAAATAAAGTATTTAAGACCCATATTGTAAATTTCTTTATTATTACAAAAAATTTAAAACATGCCCCTTTAACAGTCTGTCTCAACAATAAAGAATTCAATTACAATATGGTCAATCCGAGAATTGCTAGATTCCAAGAACGTGTAGTTCAATTTCTAAAGGGTTGAAATTAGCCTAAAATAATATACAAATTGTTATATAAAATTAAACGAAATGCAAATTGTCGGACAAAAAGTCTAAATACAAAAACTAATATTAAATAGAAGAAAAATACCAAAACTCCGTTCAAAATTCTGAAGCAACATAGGGCTGATAAACATCTATTTCAGCTCATATCTATTCTATTATTATTTTGTTTGTAAATAATTAGGAGGTATTTAGGAATAAACAAAGCAAAAAAGCGCATGGATAAGCCCCTGCGCTTTAATGTTACTTATTTTGTTGTGTTTCCTGAGTTACTATTAAGTTTTCCCAGTTCTATCTTTAGGTCTTTAATCTCTTTTTTCAAATCCTTTTTCTCTTTCTTTAGGTTATCATTCTCTTCAGTCAAACTATTAATTTTCAATCGCTTCCAGTTTTTTTTCTTTTCATCCATTCGTTTCTCAATCAAGTAACTGAGATATGGAGTAGAAAAGATAAATGTTGCTGTAATAAGTGTATAAATATCACTCATCGTATTTTGGAAGTAAACAAACCCTCCATATACTTTGTCTAAAATTGCGCTAGTACCGATTAATAGCAGGATAATAAAGAGAAACCAACCAAAAGATAATGATTTAGCTTCTTTATGGAATGACTTAACGATTAAACCGATAAGACCAACTGCAGTTGATGAAATAGTTATAATTTTTGTCCATTCTTTCATAGTAGGATTTAGAATTTCTTCGTTTCCAAATAAGAAAACCAAAATAATTAAAGATAAGAACCAAATAATTAAAAATCCTGTAATAACTTTTGTGGCGGGCTTTTCTTTTTTCCACGATTTAAACATTGCTGTGAAAAATATCCCTAACACCAAAGCAGCAATCCCCACAATGAAACCAATTTTAAGACCTAAGACGAAAAAATAATCCATACACAACCCCTCCTATTTTCTTCTGCATCTAGCAGATTGAGCACATAAAGATTTTACTAAATTTTCTTTGAGTAGAGTGAAAAATGTATCATATTTCCCAAAATTTATTCCCCAATCAAAAAAAGAGCCCAAAATAAAGGCTCTTCTCACATACTTCATAAGGTTTTAAAAAAAGAGTAAACTTACTCATTATCTTCAGATACTATTGGTTTGAAATTTGTTAAGAGTAAAAATAAATAAACAATTAATACATTGATATATTTATTACATTCTTCAAATGAAATTAATCCATGGCAATTCTATTTCTTAAATTGAGGCCACTTTGATTAACAATTATCATATAGATATATTGATGTAAATTTTTACCTAAAGCATTTTTAACATCTTCTCTGTTCAGAAATTCATTGAATGTTTCTTCTTGTTGATTGTTACCTTTCTTAATTGAGTTCTTGCAAATCCGATTGATGAAAACATTCTTCTCATAGTTGACTCAAAATTTGGTACTAAAATATGAATTGACTTACATAGTCCTCTTCCAAAAATCTCCCTAGTCCTAGCTCAATAAACCTTTTATTCTTTTCATGTAACAAAGGCCAAGATAGTATTCTTTCAAATAATACTTCAAGGTTTAGTTCTCTTTCAGTAACCAATTTATCTAAAATAGGTACAAGCAGTAATGCCAGATCAAATTAGGAGTAGGGCCTGAACCCTAGTGTGCTAACTCTTTAGTACGATGAGGGGCTGCCCTTTAATTGTTCTTCTATTTGTGATCTCTGCAGCAGGATCAATTACAAGCCCCACTCCAGTAATTGTAAATCTATATATCTTTACTCTAATATCACTGACTAATAATAGTAGCTTTTACCTAACTATTAAAACAAATATAGTAAATCTCCACTTTAATATTATTCATTGTGCGGACTAATAGTTTTTGAATTGTGATTTACCATCCACTCCCCACTTACATTACATTGCTGTATTCTATCATTGATATCATATATAACTTTTGATGTCCTTCCCCACTTCAGTGTCATCTCTTCTTGATAGTAACCATTTGATAATGGAGTAACAGTTTTATTAATGATGTCTGACTTATTAACAACTAACTTATATTCCGATACGGGATAAGGGAACTTGTTGTTCTTAGCACTCCCTTTACTAATGTCTATTTCATGGTATGACCATCTACCATCTTTATCCTTGAAATCCACACTAATAATATCATCCTTTATCATGAAAATTTGCTCTACACCGTTTGGGTATTTTTGATGATACTTTTTCCCTTCTATAAATGGTATTTCATTTCCAGTAGCCAAATCAGTTAGTTGCCAATTACCTTTTTTTACAGTAGGAGTGGTTGTGGACTGTCCAGTTACTATTTCTAAAATCTCCTTTATATTTTCATTTGCTACTTTTGACTCCTCGATATGCTTTTTTTCTTCTTTTAATTTATCTAAAATAAAATCTTCTTTCATAATTTTTTCTAAGTTACTCACAAAATAATGTAAATGTTCTTCTGAAACATCTGGTTCATTATCAAACCCTCTTCGATCTAACTCTTTCAGCACATCTATTTTTTTTCCGAAATACACCGATTGAACTATTAATCTAATATTAGACTCACGTGCTAAAAAGCTACTATGTGGTTTCCTATAGATTTCACCGTATTGCTTAAAGAAGTCTTTAGTCGCCATTTCCAAAGACTCATAAATTCGATTATTTAGATCATCATCCTTGTCACCAAATAACGTAGTAACCATTCCTTGAATTATAGCAAAAATTGTATTTCCAAATATACCCATCAATATCCCCTCAAGCATTCCTTTAGCCTCCAACAATTCAAATAGTATAATATTTCTACACGTCGAGTCATCATAACAACCTCGTTACCAAATCATGCATATCATCCGGTCTTGATTGATTTGTTTTACTCTTTCTTATTCCTCCCTATAAGCAATCTAAAGTATGTTAAAAAGGCAGCTCCATAGTATATGAACTGCCTTCTGTTTTCTATCCTGTTGTGTTCATCACTAAGTAGTTCATTTTTATAAGTCCTTTACCACTTCTTCATCTAAAATTGCTTTCCTCTTCTCCCAATCGGATATCAAAGTAAAGACCATGTTATAAAAATTCTCACTAATGATTATACCTGAATTGAATCAGTTCATGGAGCACCATATAATAGATACAGTATTTAATTTCACTACTTTATTAACTCTATCCGATAGTTCCATTTGTATCTGCCTTTTAATTATTCGATAAAATCACAGCATTTTATACTATTAACGAAAAGATAACTGTTATTCTTAATGTTCTAATTTTGCTATTTCTTTTATCTTTTCTATTGTTGGATCGATACAATTTTCATTATGTTCGTTACATTGTGTTTCCATTTGCTTAATAAAGTTTTTGTAATTCTCATATTCAGATGAAAGTTGTTCTTCCTTGTCTTTTTCAAAAGTAAACTCATCTAAATTAACTCTGATTTTTTCTAAAACCTCTAAATTTTTATAATATGCAATAATGTTTTGTAAATCATGAGTATCTAAATCTGAACGTAAATTTATCAACAACTCTCCATAATTATTTATATAATTAGCGATTGTAGTATGTGTATAAATAATATCAGATGATGATATGTTTGAGATGTTTTCATTTGTTGAATGGATTGTATCACTTGCCATTTTTAAATCATAGTACAAGAGCATTGCACTTTGCTCAGCTTCTCTCCTATCTGATTTTAAATTTAGTATCTCGTTAGATATACCTCCTATAACTGCACCTATAATTGTACTTATAATAAAAAAAATAATCTGTTTTTTGAAAGTTAATCCGTGTGAACTATCTTCCATATTTCCTCCTCTAAATCGAATTGAAGTTATGTCTGATGGGAAACCAATCATCCACTTTACTTTTACGGCTCACAAAATCAAATAAATGCAGCAGAATCCCCTATTTGGGGCCTGCTGCTTTTTTTAAAACTAACTTCGCGACCGCCTCCACATGCGCCGTATGCGGAAACATATCCACCGGCTGCACATACTCCACCCGATAAAGCTTTGACAAAACTTGGATATCCTTCGCCAGTGTAGAAGGATTACAAGATACATACACCATTTTCTTCGGTTTTACTTTTAAGACGGTTTGTAAGAATTGGTCGTCGCAGCCGGTACGTGGTGGGTCGACGACGATAACGTCTGGGCGCCAGCCTTCGTTTACCCATTTCGGTAGGAGTTTTTCTGCTTTTCCTACGGCGTAGGTGGCGTTTTGGAAACCGTGTTTTTTGGCGTGTTTTTTGGCGTTTTTTCTTGCGTCTTCGATGGCTTCTGGGATGATTTCAATTCCGCGAATTTCTGCAGCACCATCTGCAAGCCAAAGTCCGATCGTTCCAACTCCACAGTAGGCATCGACGATTTTTTCCTTACCTGTTAATTGCGCTGCCTTTTTTACTTCGTCATATAGTTTGACGGTTTGCTCCGGGTTCAGCTGGAAGAATGCACGTGCTGACAGTTCGAATGAAAGGTCTCCTAGAGTTTCTTGAATGACCTCGTTTCCGTGTAAATGAATCGATTCGTCTCCAAAAATGAGTGAAGTCTTTTGTCCGTTGATGTTTTGGATGATTGATTTCACTTCTGGTAAGCGTTTTGTGATTTCTTCTATTAATAATTGTTTATGTGGGATTTCTTTCTGAGCTGTAATTAAGACAACCTGAACCTCTCCGGACTGGACACCTACCCTTGTGACGATTGTTCGGACAAGTCCTTTTCGATTTCGCTCATTATAAATTGATATTTTTAAATCCTGTAGGATCATTTTGACTGTCTGAGTAACCTTGCTTGTCGCAGGATGTTGAATCATACAGTCCGCAATATCGATTAGTTTATGTGAATTAAGGCCATAGAGTCCAGCTATCACCTTTGTCTTATCGAGTCCAACCTGGAACTGACTTTTGTTTCGATAGTTCCACGGGTTATCCATGCCAATCGTTTCTTTAATATTCAGCTTTTCAATCGGCGTCTTACCATAGCGTTCAAAAGCTTGAACCACAATGTCCCGCTTCTCTTTCAATTGCTGACGATAATCTAAGTGCTGAAGCTGGCAACCACCACATAGTTCGTAAATTGGACATGGTGGCTTCACCCGATGCTCTGATTTTTTGCGGATTTTTTTAATCTTTCCTTCAGAGAATTTCGGGTGGACCTTTGTTGCTTCAACGACTACCTCTTCACCTGGCAGTGCTCCCGGAACAAAGACAACCTGTCTTTTAAAATAGCCTACACCTTCTCCGTTGATTCCGAGTCGTTTTATTGTAAGGGGGAATGTTTGTCCCACCTGTAATTTTGCTTGGTTTTCTTTTTGTTGTTTCATGATTACACACAACTTTCTATTCAATGCTTCGCCATAAATACAAGGAGGCATAGCTTAAATATGGCTCCCATGGCTTGCTGTATTCTTCCATCTGTTCATAGGATGACTTTTTCTCAAGATTGTATAATTTTTTGATGGCATTTTGGATTCCGATATCTGCCATCGGAAATAGATTCGGGCGTCCCAATGCAAATAGGAGAAAATTTTCTGCGGTCCATTTTCCAATTCCACGGACTTTTACAAGAGTATCTATGACTTCAGTATCTGTTTTCGTATTGAGGTCATTGAGTGTTAACTCACCTGCTGCAATCAGTTTGGAAGTATCTATCACATATTCAGCCTTCCGACCACTAAATTGCAACTCTCTCAGATCTTCAACCGTTAATTTCGCAATTTTTTCAGGTCGCGGATGAACCCATGTTCCGTCAATTTCTTCGCCAAATGTCGTGACAAATCGTGATGTCAGTGTATAGGCAAATGTCATATTGAGTTGCTGATGGATGATACACTTCATCAAGCAATAATACGGATCGAAATCTAAGACTAACGGTGTCCCGCGATGTTCTATGAAAATATCTCTGAGGTCCGTTTGTAAAAAATGGTCCTGGATTTTATCTAATGGTACATCCCATTGAAGAATGTGAGAAACTTGCTGCAAAGCCTGTTCCGATAAATCAGTTTGAGTACCCTTGACTACGAAATTTGGATTCTCTGTTGTTCCAGTTGCTTTTACCGTAACAACCAAAGGTTCATTTTTAATATAAAATGGTACCTTCACGGAACGTTCATCTTTATTTAAATCGATAAGTGGATTTATTGATAGCCGGTCTAGGACCCGATCGAAATTATATGGCGGCTGTACATGCACTGTTTTCTCCCACATGGAACCAACCTCAATTCTTAAGTGTTAGTACACATTATACCATTTACGCATAAAAAAAATCCCCCTGCAAGCAAGAGGATTCCTTGATTATCTATTAAGTAGGTCTTCACGAAGCGGTGTAAATGTATCTAGTAAAATACCGTCTTCAAGTGCCACGACTCCATGTTTATGGTTCCCTGGAATAAAAATCGTTTCTCCTTGGGATACCGTTGTTTGTTCACCTTCAATTGTGAACTGGAAGCTTCCTTTCATGACGTACGTGAACTGTTCATGAGGATGACTATGTTGGTAGCCTTCCGCCCCTTTTTCAAAGTGCACTTCCATCATCATCACTGATTCACCTGGAGGGAAAATTTTTCGTTTTACCCCTGGTTCTGCGTTTTCCCATTCTCCAACCATTTCCTTGTCCCCCTTATTATGTATTCCCTTACAATTATAAGAGGTAATGCATCTTTATTAAAGTGCTTTAGCTTTTGGATTCTCAATTTCTTCGCTTTTCGAAGAATTTAATAAAATCACTCCACCGATAATTAAGATGATCCCTGCTAGTTTAAGCGTGCTAAAAACCTCTCCCCACACAAGGGCACCGATGACTGCTGTTAATGCAGTACCGACACCAGACCAAATCGCATATGCCAAACTTAACGGAAGGGTTTTTAAACATAAGGATAAACAATAAAATGCGAGTCCATAACCAATGATGACTCCGACCGACGGCAAAAGTACAGTAAAGCCCTCGGACATTTTAAGCATCGCGGTTGCAAAAATTTCACAAATAATTGAAATAGATAATGCAAGATATCCTCTCATTTAATGACCCCCTCCGACATTTAGTAAAATGACTCCACCGATGATTAAGAAGAATCCAAGGATTTTTTTTCGATCAACATGTTCTTTATAGATGATGATTCCGACTAATGCGGTTAGTGCTGTCCCTACTCCTGCCCAAATCGCATAGGCCATTCCGAGTGGTAAAGTTGTTAAAGAAAGTGATAAACCGTAGAATGCTAGACCGTATCCAACCATGACTCCTAAAGAAGGCAGGAACTTTTTGAACCCGTCTGTTGCTTTAAGCATCGAACTCCCGAATACTTCACTAATAATCGCAAAAACCAAAAGGATGTATGCATTCATTGTGATTCCTCCTACCTTAAAAAGTCTCTTTCTCCATTTTACCTCCTCGGTCAAGTTTAGAAAATATAGGACCTCAGTTGTAGCGAAAGTTACGTCTGTGGCATATTTTTATATGTTCCTCCTCGGCGTAAAATGGATGATGTTGTTCAGATAACACGGGAGGTATTGAAATATGAGAAAAATCGGACCTAAAGGGATGAAATGGTTAAAAATAATTCACGTTTTTCTAGTCGTGGTCTTTTTCGGAGGAATAATGAGCTCCCTTGCACTTAATATACATCTTGATTTCGCTAAGTTTGATGAGTCTTATTTGGGATATAAAAATATTGTAATCATTAGTGATCATATTGTTCGCTGGGGTGCGATCGGCACATTATTAGTGGGGCTCACCTATGGATTCTTTACAAACTGGGGATTTTTCAAACATCGATGGGTTGGCGTAAAATTCGTACTTTATTTAATTCAAACGATTGTTGGAATTTTTATTATAGATAAGCTAATGATCACTAATATGGAGCTCCTTGAAACTCAACGGGAATTAGCATTGACCAATCCCGAGTTCATTCAAAACCACTTAATGAGACAATATGCAGTCTATTTTCAAGTGGCGGTTACCATTTTTATTTTTATTATTTCGTACATTAAACCTTGGCGGAAGAAAAAAGTACCACAGAAAAAGAGCTGAAAACTTACAGCTCTTTTATCGTTTTTACGTTATAATTTGACGATACATGCATTTTTGTTAAAGTAGGTTACATAAAACAAATTTTTACAAGGAGTTTTTATAATGAAGAAGTTTTTACTGTTAACTGTCATATTAGGTTTGTTGGCTGCCTGTTCAAATACAGATAAGGAGACCAGTTTAACACCAGAAGAACCAACTAAAAACGAAGAAAATACTTCTGACTCAGAAAAAGCAGATTCAAATGAGACTGTTGAAGACACTGAAAAAAGTAACGAGGCAAATACCACTGAGGAAAATACTAATGCAGAGTCTACTGATACTAACGTTGAAGGGACAACAGAAGACAGTCCTCTTAAGATCCAATATTTAAGTGAACTTGAAGCGATTGAGAAGGAAATCGAAAGCCAGCCTGAGGGAGAAACTCAAGTTGAGATGGATGAAATCGCGGCAGCAAACTATAAAGCCTGGGATGATGCGCTAAATAAAATCTGGAAAGAACTTGAGAAACAACTTCCGACTGAAGAAATGGATGAGTTACGTGAAGAACAACGCCGATGGATTAAAGAAAAATATAAGGCGGCAAGTGAAGAAGCAGAACAGTACAAAGGTGGCACAATGGAGTCTTTAGTAAAGACAAGTACTCTAGCACAGGTCACCAAAGAAAGATGCTATGAATTAGTTGAAAAATATATGTAAAATAGAAAAGCGTAAGGCGCCTGCTTAACGGCGACAAGCATAAGACAAACGCTGACAGAAGGTGTCTTTTACCTTCCTAAGCGATTGGCTTATGACCTCGAGCCGATGGCGCCTGAAGCTAGACATTAATAACGAAGGACTTAGATACATTCTAAGTCCTTTTCCCATTTAATTCATGTTTAATAGTAGCTCTTCTTTAATGGATCTTTCAACCATTAGGTGATCTAAGCTTCGGAAAGTATACCCTTCCTCCCGTAAATCATCGATAGCTTTACCAAGCGCTTCCGCATTGTCCCTTGATACTGTATGTAACAATAGAATCGCACCTGGATGAATTTGTCTCATGATGTTGTTATAGGCATACTCCCAACCTCTTTGATTATTGATATGCCAATCAACAAATGCAAGTGACCAGAATACATTTTGATAGCCCAGATCATTCGATAATGCTAAGGTACGTTCACTGAAAATGCCGCGCGGTGGTCGAAGATAGGCGACATCCTGCCCAGTCAGCCTTTTCGTTTCCTCCCTAACTGAATCTAACTCTTTTCGGAGTCGCTCGTCACTCACTCTTGTTAAATCCGGATGATACCATGAATGATTGCCAACAATATGTCCTTCCTTTGCCATTCGTTTGACGAGGTCGGACTGATCTTTTAGATAATGTCCGGTTACAAAAAATGTTGCAGGAACCTTTTTCTCTTTTAACACATCAAGAACTTTTTCGGTATAGCCATTTTCATAGCCATTGTCAAAGGTTAGATAGATGTCTTTCTTAGTTGTGTCCCCAATATAAAATGCCCCATATTTTGCGAGTAGTTTATCATACTCCTCACCGGCTGATGCCGGTTCATGATTCTTGCTTTTTTTGAAGCCCCAATGGATGGGTGCATTTGAATAAGCTGCTGCTGCCTGGTGGGCACCAACCAATGAAAAGGTAACAGTTAAAAGAAAAAGTAAGCCCAAAAGCCTTTTCAAAAGTAAAACCTCCCAAACTCCGTTAGTAGTAGGGTTAGTTTTTACCACATTTAGGGAGTTCATGCACGAATACATTACCAAAAAGATTTTGTGGGTGAGTTGAATAAAATTTGTGGGGGTGGAGTTGTGTTGCTGGTTGGGTTTGCGGAACATGCTGGTGTGTATTTTTGGCCGAGCTTGTAGTGTGAGAATGTCTTGCAGGGCATGCCGGTGGCTATTTAGGTTTGAGCGTGTACCGCTAAACCATTCTTAACATATATGCTTGAGCATTTTCGCTTTGAGCGTGTACCGCGAGCCTCATCTTGTCATACATTCCTAGGAGAAACCACTCTTAGCTTGTACTTTTAAAAAGGTTTTAACTATCATGCTCTTCCTATTTTGAGTGTGTATGCTCCACGAAACCATTTATGTTAGTCTATTTTAATTTTTGATGAACGTTTTTTAGAAAATGCATTGTTGTGAACACTGGCTGAGTGATACTAAATGATTTTTGTTCCCTATTCTCGAATAATTGTGCCCTAACTTTTAACATTTGTGACCTAACTTCAATTATTTGTGCCCTAACCTCCAACCAACCTAAAAAACCCGCTACGCACAATACGTAACGGGTACTATTCAATTTAAGCAAATACACGCTCTTTGAATTGTTCTAGTTTTTCTAAGGAAGACTTGTCAACATCCTCGTGTAAGCTGTTGCCATGTGAATCCATGGTTACTACGGCAGTGAAACCTTCAACAGATAGATGCCACATTGCTTCTGGAATACCGAATTCCATTAGATCTACGCCGTCGACTGACTTGATGCAGTCTGCATAATATTGTGCAGCTCCACCGATTGCGTTTAGGTAAACTCCACCATGCTCTTTAAGTGCAGCTAGCGTTTTTGGTCCCATTCCGCCTTTACCGATTACAGCACGGATGCCGAATTTTTTCATGATGTCTCCTTGGTAAGGTTCCTCACGGATACTTGTTGTTGGGCCAGCAGCTTTTACGTGCCAGTTTCCATCTTCATCCTTAAGCATGACCGGACCACAGTGGTAAATGACTTGTCCATTTAGATCAACAGGTGCATCGTTTTCGGATAGATGTTTGTGGATAGCGTCACGACCTGTGAACATACGACCGTTGATTTTAACCACGTCACCAACTTTTAATTCACGAATTTGCTCTTCAGTGATTGGAGCTTGAAGCACAACTTCACGAGTTTCTGATTTTACTTCTTGTACCTCCTCTTGTTCTTTAGAGAAGTCAATTTCCTCTCCCTCATTGTATAACCAATCTTTGATATCACCAGTTTCAGCATCAAGAGTGATACCTAGACGGCGATATGCCCAACAGTTGTATGCAACAGATACGAAGAAGCTTGCTGGGATACGGTGCATAACGCCCACTTTACAACCAAGTAGAGTGGTTTCGCCGCCGAAGCCCATTGTTCCGATGCCAAGCTTGTTTGCATTTTCCATTACGTATTCTTCAAGTTTGCGAAGATCTTCGTTTGGATTGACATCTTCAACAGAGCGGAAAAGTTGTTCTTTTGCTAATTCATAGCCAGATGTACGGTCCCCACCGATTCCAACGCCGATAAATCCAGCACTACATCCTTGTCCTTGTGCTTGGTACACAGAGTGCATGATACACTTACGAATACCGTCTAAGTCACGGCCAGCACGACCAAGTCCCTCTAATTCACATGGTAAGCTGTATTGAATGTTTTTGTTTTCACAGCCGCCACCTTTTAAAATAAGGCGAACATCGATGTAATCTTTTTCCCACTGTTCAAACTTAATAACCGGAACACCTTCACCAAGGTTGTCTCCGCTGTTTTTACCAGTTAATGAATCAACTGAGTTTGGACGAAGCTTTCCGTCTTTAGTAGCTTCCACAATGGCTGCACGAATCGCAGCTTTGATTTTTAATTGGTTCACTCCAACAGGAGTTTTCACTTTAAAAGTTGGTAGACCTGTATCTTGACAGATTGGTGATACGTTTACGTCTGCCATTGAAATATTATTGGTGATGGTTGAAAGAGACATAGCAGCACGAGTACCCGCACTTTCACTCGCTTTTGCGCGAGCAACCGCTCTACGTACATCCTTTGGAAGTCTTGTTGATGTCTCTACAATTAACTTGTACATACTTTGTTGTAGCTTATCCATCTGTATTCCCCTTTCCCTTATATCCCCATTTTTATACATGTTATTTATAATCCAATTTTCATTATACCCCTATCTAATTTTTTCGGGAAGGGATTTGCAAACGATTCCAGATTTTATCTTTCCGGAATCGTTGCAACCTGAGGTTTTTCTTTTATAAGGTTCACTCCTATCAAACCGAAGACTGAAAAAATCAAAGGAATGATAAAGCCATAATAATATCCAGATGTAACGTGGTCTAACACACCCCCGAAAATGGCCGGAAGCAATACAGCACTTAAAAATCCACCTGTGTTCGCAAATCCAGATACCATTCCTGATTCACTTGTCGGAAACGTTTTACGAACGATGGCAAAGGTTAGAGAATTTGAACCGAACGAGAATCCGATAATAAAGAAGAGGGAAATGAGCAAGAATAATGGGGGTCCTTCTCTGAAAACAAGAAAAGTAGACCAACATAACACAGTGACAACATGAAAAATAATATAAGGTCGTTTGATGACCCCTAAACGACTTGAGATCCAGCCGATTAACGGTGCACCCATTAGCGCGCCAATCAGACTAAACATAATAAGTTGACTTGCTTCCAAACGGGTCAAGCCATACATATCCATTCCATAAGGTACTGCCCACGAACCTATAAAACCTAAATAGCCTCCAACTAGCCCAAAGTGACATAAGAACAAAGCCCATGCCTGCCGATTGGTAAAAATTCGTCGGAGTAACACTGATGTTTTTTCACGCTGAACCTCTTTTTTCTCTATCATCGGGTGGCCCGGCTTTTTGACAAGTACAATGTAAAGAAAAATCCCACACAAGCAAAGTAGAATTCCCCCTGAGAGAAAAGCGCCTCGCCAACCTAGTAAAACGATTAATGCTGAAAAAGGGACAGTTGCCATCAAGAAACCAAGGCTACCGGTCATGCCTGCGACACCAATTAGCCGGGTAAATTCTCTTTCATTAAACCATCTGCTTAAAATCAGCACCAAGTTCACCCAAATGGTTGCATCCCCTATTCCAGTTAGGATTCTTGCAAAAAAGAGGATGACTTCATGGGTTCCCAAGCTGTAAATGATGGTTCCAACGCCTGTAAGGATGGCGCCTAGTATCAGAAAAAAGTTAGGTCCATATCGATCCGCCAAGATACCCATTGGCATTTGTAGACCTGTGTACACAAAAAATTGGATACTCGTGAGGAGTCCAATCGTGGTAGCTGTTACTTGAAAATCCGTCATCAGTTGGTCTGTAATCAATCCTGGTGCGGTTCGCTGACTTGACATGACCACATACGTAAACAAAACAGAAGCAAAAATAACCCATCTAAATTTACTAGTTTGTATGCCCAATGATATCTTCCCCTGTTTGCTTTTTACCTTATATATATATGGGTTTTCATACCGGTAGTGCTCATACATAAACGAAAAAATCAATCATTACAATTTTTGATACCAGCATGTATAATCAAAAAATGGGAGTTGAGATTAGTGAATAAAAAAGATATCGCAAACATCCGAAAGCAATTTAAGTTAAATAATCAATACTTAAACATCAAAGAGATTTTCAATGTATATGTTAAAAAAGAATCCAATGAGATTTATCATCATATTTGCCAGCCATTCGAGCTACTTGAGCAGGAAGCGCAAGAATTGTTTTTAGATAACTTTAAAAAGACATTAGCAGGTCAACTGGATACGAAGCTGTTTGAATTAAAGTTCCAACACGGTGTGGAGAATAGCACACGCGACCTTCTGTACGACGGACTACAAATGGAGGACACCGAAGAATGGCTGGAGCAAATGCTACAAATCGTGGAGAAAATGTACGCCCATAAGGTTTACGAGTTTGACACTGTAGTGACATTCATCCGTGCCGAATACCGTAAGCCAACTCGAAAACGTGACCCAGAATCTGAGATTGGCGGCTCTGATGAGGTTTATTTTAGCCCGCTCATTCTTTGCAGTGTGAATAAAATGGACCAACCGAAAAAGTCATTGGTTTTTGACTATATTGAAAGAACATTTAAACCAAATACTGAGCTGGACCCAGTAATAAATCTGACTGCTCCGTTAACGGGTTTTCTTTTTCCAGCCTTTAACGACAATGCAGCAGACGTAAATCATATCCTTTATGCATCTGGAAAGGCGAATGAGCCTAGTTATACATTTATTTCCGATGTGTTGAATTGTGAAGATATCATGACAGCGGAAGATGATAAAATTGGCTTTGAAATGATCTTGAAAAACGTCATTGGGGACAAGGTAGAATCTGAGGTTATCTCGAACGTGTATGAAGAAATCGACCGCTTCGTTCAAGAAAAAGAAGAAGAGGAACAGGAAGAAAGCGAACCACCGATGATCAACTACCAAGACGTTGAGCGCATCTTAAAGGTGAGCGGCGTAGAAAATGTGGACACAGTAAAGGTGGAACATGCTTTTAAAAGTGTAGTCGATGATGAGCGTCATGAATTCAAAGCAGCGAATCTCGTTCCAAAATCAATCAAAATCAACACCAAAGTAGCTAAGCTTACACTCGGTCCAAAAGACCTCAGATACGTCAAATACATTATGTACCAAGGCAAGCGTTGTTTGCTATTGGAAATTGATGAAGACGTTGTTGTCGAAGGATTGACTTTAGAGACGAAGAACCAAGGGCACGAGGACGGTTCCATATAAACTAAGTAACAGTGGATTTTCTTAAATCCACTGTTTTTTTATGTACTGTTGCTGTTCGCTTGCGTTACCTTTCACTCCTTCTCGCTCGATGATCGGGTACAATTCACTCGCTTGCGTTACCCTTCGCTCCTTCTCACTCAACGATCGGGCACAATTCCACCGCTTGCGTTACCCTTCCCTCCTTCTCACTCCACCATCGGGTACGATTCACTCGCTTGCGTTACCCTTCGCCCCTTCTCACTCCACGATTGGGCACGATCCCACCGCTTGCGTTACCCTTCCCTCCTTCTCACTCCACGATCGGGCACGATCCAAACACTTGCGTTACCCTTCCCTCCTTCTCAGTAGACTATCGGGCACGATCCACACCCTTGCGTTACCTTTCGCTCCTTCTCGCTCAACAATCGGGCACGGATCGGCGTTTTATCGCTACCAAGTCAGCCCAATCAAAAACGAACAAACGCCCAGCACAAGTGCTGAGCGTCCTTCAACCTTTATTCTTTCCAATCCTTTTTAAATCGTTCGTATTTTCCTTCCAAGTCATCGAGCATTCCAATTAGACGGTCGATGTCTTCTAGATCAGTTGATTCAGGGTCTAATGAATCAATTACCTCTAAAAACATATTTAGTCGATTTTTTAAATACGTTATTTGTAAGTCCTTATCTTGAATTGCGTTTCCCAAGTGACAACGTTCCTTTCATTTTCAGATATCTTTTTATCTTAGTAAAAGATGTTTGCATTGACAACTATTATTCTTTTCAATACAATGCCTATGGCGATTTGTGTTTAACAAATCTGTATAAAGGAGTTACATATGTCAAAATTACAATCTTCTATTCGAATTTCTCCCGCACATGACCCGTGGGAGGCTTATTTAGATGTTGAGCAATATGGCTCAATGCAACTTACCAATATTGAATTTACAACGACCTATCTCTGTAACATGAGATGCGAGCATTGTGCGGTTGGCTACACATTACAACCAAAGGATCCAAATGCTTTACCAATCGATTTATTGTTAAAACGCCTAGATGAAATTCCGAAGCTTCGGTCCTTAAGTATCACAGGTGGCGAACCAATGCTATCAACGAAATCTGTTGCGAATTATGTGGTTCCTCTTCTTAAGTATGCCCATGAAAGAGGGGTTCGTACTCAAATCAATTCAAATCTCACGCTGGATCTCGCGCGGTATGAAAAAATTGTTCCTTATTTAGATGTGCTTCATATTTCACATAACTGGGGAACGGTCGATGATTTTGTTCAAGGCGGATTTGCGATGATGGAGAAAAAGCCATCTTTTGAACAGCGCGAACGTTATTTTCAGCGAATGATTGAAAATAGTAAAGCTTTATCGAGAGCTGGAGTGATGGTTGCTGCAGAAACCATGTTAAATAAACGTACTCTACCACATTTAGAAACAATTCATAAACAAATTGTGGAGGAAATGGAGTGTGGCCGACATGAGGTGCATCCTATGTACCCAAGCGATTTTGCAAGCAATCTAGAGGTGCTGTCACTTGAAGAAATTAGGAGCGCCATTCATCAACTCCTTGATATTCGCAATGAGGATGTGTGGATGTTGTTTGGCACCTTGCCATTTTATCCGTGCAGTCACAATGAGGATGATCTTACTTTACTAAAGAGACTCTATTCAAGTAAAAATATAACAGTTCGTAATGACCCCGATGGTCGCTCTCGATTGAATGTGAATATTTTCAACGGGGATATTATCGTAACTGATTTCGGAGACACTCCTCCACTGGGTAATATCCAAACAACCTCTCTACAAGATGCATATGACAATTGGTCACAAACAAAAATCGCGAAAGAAATTAGTTGCCACTGCCCAGCAGTGAAATGCCTTGGGCCTAATATTCTTGTGAAAAATGCGTATTACAAAGAGGATGATTTTACAAAACGGAGTACAAATCTATAAAAATTCGGGCGCTGAGTGTCGCCCGAATTTTTTTATCCCGTATTAACGGGTTTATCTTGGGGTGTCTGATACGAGGAAACCGTAAGAAACGTGGTCTTGGACTGGAATCCATGCACCGATTCCTTGATGAGTCACATTTTTAACAACGATTGATTTTTTGCTTCCTTTTAGAACGAGATAGACCTCACCATATGTAACCTTCCCCTTTTCGTTAACGGCTGGCGCATAGGCATATAAGTATCCTAGCTTTTTCGGGGGTACATTATAGATTTGATCTTTTTTCGTTCCTCCACCAATAATCGTTTTAAAGGAAAGTGGAAGCTTCGACTTTTTCGCAGCCTCAATCAGCATCATTTTCTTTACATCTTCAGCATCTTGAATCTCCGCTGTTAGTCCACCTTTGACAAACTTCTGCATTTCCTGTTTGTAGTGGATTTTATATGGAGTCTTTCCACCACGATTGTCATAATAATTCGTATTGATTTTTTCATATTCCCAATTCGTGCTTGTTTCAGACGATTCATAGTTCAGTGGCCATTGGCCTAAATAAATCGTTGCGCGATACCCAACCGCTAGGGGTGTCGTCTGAATTGCCGACTCATTTAAGATACGAATGAGATCTGGATTTTCGATTTCTACATCAGCACTCTTAATAAGCTCTTTTGTAAGCTTACTTGGTTGTAGGTAGGGCAAATCCTGTGTTGGGTTCGGGTACGTATTATCTTGTGATATGTCTAAAACAGAACTAGGAATTTTGAATTTATCTGCTTTATTATCCTTTGATTTTTCGGTACCTTCCGCCATCGCTGTTCCTGCAACAAAACTAAACATAAAAATGGCGGCAACTATAAAATGAAAATATCGTTTCATAGATCGGTACTCCTTTCCTTGGCTTTGTGCTTAGTTTTTTCGAAGTATTTGCGGATTATCCATCCTTTTATTAGAAATTTCTCGGAACAAATGAATAGCACGAAAAGAGCATACTAAAAGGCCTTCCTTTTTTACCGGAAGGCCCGAACTAACTATTCTTTGCTGTCAACTTAGATATCGGACATATGTTTGAAGATATCGGACACAGTTGATAAGATATCGGACATTGAGCATATTTTATCGGACATAAATCAAATTATTTCGGACATAAACCCCAATTTATCGGACAAATCGAGGTTTACTCCATTATAAAAGCCCTCCGGTTTACCGGAAGGCCCACTAACTATTCTTTGCTTCCATCTCGATATCGGACATATATTTGAAGATATCGGACATTGGGCACTTTTTATCGGACATAAGTCAGATTATATCGGACATAAACCCCAATATATTGGACAAATCGAGGTTTGCTCCATATAAAAGCCTTCCGGTTCACCCGGAAGGCCGACTAACTAATTTTCGGTTTTATCTTAGAACCGAAGCCCTTTTCCATCAACCTTTCACAATGTGGATAGAAGAATTGGATAATCGGTCCAATTCCGAAGGTAACAACCAGAGTTCCAATGCCAATTGGTCCTCCAAATAAAAGGGCCAATACCAAGCCTGTTGCCTCGCCAATTGTTTTTGAAATCCCAAATCTTAACTTAAATCGCTTGCTGATCGCGAGCATCAGATTATCGAGCGGTGAGAGTGGAAACTTAGCTTGCAGGTAGATTGCAATCCCAAGTGATGCGATTACTAACCCTCCTAGCAAAACAATGGCCTTCACGACAAATCCTTCTAAATTCATTTCATCTAGTGCAACTAATAACCAAAAGTCTATAAAAAAGCCAATTAAAATGATAGTTCCAATTGATAAGTATGCTGGCTGTTCTTTAAGTAATAACGCATTTAAAAGCATAACAAAAATACCAACAATTATAACCCAATTTCCTACAGTGAGGCCGATTGTTTCTGAAAGTCCAACATTGAGTGCGTCCCATGCTCCAGCCCCAATATCTGCAATGATCATTAAACTGATTCCCAGTGCTAGAACAAATAACCCAACGCAAAAGAATAAGATTCGCCGTGTGATCATGAATGAGCTCCCTAAAGGTTAAATTTTTTATAAAAAATTAGTTTAAACATTGGATTTTATTATAATCAACTTAATAAAATTTATCGATATTTTTTCATTTTTTTAAAATTAAATTGAATATTTTTAATGTTATGTAAATATTATTAAGTATACCTTAAATGAAGGAGGGATAAGGAGACCATACCTTAATGGAGGGGGTATGCTATCGAGTTGCCGGACGATGAGAACACCATTGAAAAAAAGTTAAGTTATCCCTTAAAAAGTACTTAGAAGATTAAAACAACACCAAACGACTCTGTGTGGAGGTTCTACACAGAGTCGTTTTTTTCTTATAATAAATAAAATCCAATTCCCATAATGGCGTATGCAGCTAAGAGAGTGCCACCTTCGAACCAGTTCGTTTCACCATCATTTGTTAGTGCAATAGTTAAGAATACTGCTGTTATCATAGAAATAAGTTCTGGCATCGAGAAAACAAGTGACATTTGTGTGTCAAGGAATAATGAAATCAATACCAGTAACGGCGCAACAAACATCGCTACCTGTAATGTTGAACCAATTGCAATCTCAATAGCAACATTCATTTTATTTTTATAAGCCATCATAACGGCTGATGCATGCTCAGCAGCATTTCCGACAATTGCCACAATAATAATCCCGATAAAAATTTCACTCCAACCGAACGCTTCCGCCACGATATCAAAGGTATGAACGAGGTTTTCAGACACATACCCTACCGCAATCGTTGACAGCGCCAAGATAATTAACGCCTTCCATTTTCCCCACTCAGGTTCTTCATGCTCTGCATTTTCTCTTTCGACCTGTTCCGAATCTTCCTGATAAATGCCTCGATGTGAAACGAGCTTAAAGAAAAGCCCAGCTAAGTATAACATGATTAAAATAATTGATATTCCGACACTTAATGTAAATGTATCTCTATCATTCATGTCCATTGAAAAAACTTCTGGAATAACAAAGGCAAGTATGACAGAAAAAATTAATAGCCCTGAATTGTGCCGCGCATCATGTACACTAAATTTCTGCCTTTTAAACTTAATACCTCCCACTAAAAAGGAAAGACCCCCTACTAGTAATAGGTTACCAAGCACTGAACCAGTTAGTGATGCAAGCACAACTGTGACAAGCCCCGCTTTTAAAGCAAAGATAGAAATAATAAGTTCAACGGCATTTCCAAAAGTTGCGTTTAACAAACCACCAATTCGTGGACCAGCAATAATGGCAAGGCTTTCCGTCGCTCTTCCCATAAATCCAGCCAAAGCGATAATGGTTAAACAGTACACAATAAACATGATGACAGCTGGCCAATGCAGCAGACTTCCAATGATTGATAAAGGTACACCGATAATCACCATAATCAAGAAGATTCGATTCATAGGAACACTACCCTTCTTTTAACTTAGCGAAACGAAAATTTAAAAAACTACGCCCATAATTAGCGTAGTTTTTATCTTTAAAAATTATGTTCTATTTAAGTATTTTTATGCATCCACAATCTCAAATGTTTCAATAATGTCGATGCTTCCCTCTACGGATTGGGCGATCGGACAATTTCGATGAGCAACTTCAATCGAACGCTGGATTTTCTGTTCAGCTAAATCTTTTCCTTTTATCACATAGTGAATGTACACTTTCTCGACCCGGTTCGCATGAGCCTCATTGCGCTCCACTTCAGTTTTAATGGTGATATCCTCTACCTGCATTCTCTTTTTTTCAAGGACCTTGCGAAGTGTTCCCCCACTGCAAACTGCGATAGACGAAACGAGAAGCTGATATGGTCGAAACCCATATGCCTCGTCTCCTGCAACTTGTAACTTACCAAATTCAACATCTGTATAAAAGCCGACTTCTTGCATCTTAAAAATCATGGAAAGTTCCCCCTGTCTTTGTCTGATATCTTTAGTTTACTCAAATTCTCCTAAGAATGAAAAGAAAAGAGAATCATTCTTTTCCATTTCCAACCCCTGATTAATTTTGTATCATTAGATTGTGAAATGAAACTGGGGGAAATACAACATGAAATTAAGGTTTTGGATATTAGTTAGTATTGTTGCAGTTTCTGGGTTTAGCCAGGGTATGCTGCTTCCTTTAATTGCGGTTATTTTTGAAAATAACGGAATGTCATCTACTTTAAATGGATTAAATGCAACTGCACTATATATTGGTATATTACTTGTTTCGCCATTTATGGAGTATCCGTTAAGGAAATATGGCTACAAACCAGTCATTCTATTTGGAGGATTGCTCGTTGTCGTGGCACTTGCCATGTTCCCATTATGGAAATCATTCTGGTTCTGGTTTGTACTAAGACTCTTGATCGGAATTGGGGATCACTCCTTGCATTTTGGAACACAAACATGGATTACATCATTTTCTCCTGAAAATAAGCGTGGAAGAAACATTTCCTTATACGGATTATTCTTTGGGCTTGGCTTTGCAACTGGTCCGTTAATGACACCTTTGGTTAATATTAATGAAACCCTGCCATTTATTCTATCTTCTGTCCTTTGTTTAATTGGTTGGTTCTTTTTATTTCTACTAAATAATGAGTTTCCGGAACAGGATTTAGGGGTGAATTCATTTAGAGAGACATTCAATCGTTTTTCTAAAGCCTGGAAATATGCATGGGTTGCCTTTCTACCGCCAATGGCTTATGGCTTTCTTGAGTCCTCTCTTAACGGAAGCTTCCCGGTTTATGGATTACGGATTGATTTAAATGTGGGATTTGTTTCAATTCTACTAACTTCATTTGCGCTCGGTAGCATCATTACCCAGCTTCCATTGGGAATTCTAAGTGATAAGTTTGGTCGAAGAACTATTTTAATGATTGTACTGTTTTTAGGATTTTTAAGTTTTACCATTGCAAGCTTCCTTGAGCATTCTCCTGTCGGACTTTGGCTCTGCATTACGTTTGCAGGAATGGCAGTTGGATCAACGTTCTCACTTGGAATCTCTTATATGACAGACTTAATGCCAAAGAATTTATTGCCTACAGGAAACCTTCTATGTGGCGTTTTCTTTAGCATCGGAAGCCTTGTTGGACCGTTTGTTGGTGGACTGTTTATCCAATTCTTTGAAAGTATCAGCTTTTTCAATGTCATAGGTACGATTCTGTTTTTAATATTTATCATTCTCTCTGTCTTTGGTACGAGGACGGCAACCAAAACTGTTGAAAATTGACTTCCTTTTTAGGGAGTCTTTTTTATTATCTAGCTCAAGGCGCCATCGGATCGAGGTCATAGGCCAATCGTTAGGCACCTGAGCTATTATTGTTTTTCTATGATTTTCTGCCTATTTTTCAGAATCTTATTGACGCTTTTTGAAAATCTGTTATATAATACATTATAAATTAATATACTGTTCTAAAACAGATGTATTGAACGAAAATTAATTTAAGGGGATGATTGTAATGAGTAGGCAAGAGCGCAAAAACATGATGGAGTTTATTGAGAAAGTTAGGGGAATTACTAAAACGGAGCTTATGTATATGACCGATGCAGATATCGAGCATATCTATAACACCACCTATTTTCACTATGAGGAAATCGCAGAATAAAAAGATGAACAACTCGTCATTCGTTGGCGAGTTGTTTTTTTATGAACTTGTAAGCTTATTTAAAATTATTATAAAAAACACTTTTAAAAATTGGGTAGTGTGTTATAATTAATAATAATTATAAAGTAAAAATCAATTAAATTAGCAACTGCTATCGAAAAGATTGCAGTTTTCTTGTTTAAATGGCCAATTGATTGTGATTCCCTTTCTCAATTAGCAATACCAAGTTGATTTTTATTCTCAATTAGATATGTATAATTGATTGTTTTTCTCAATTAGAAAATGGAGGCGAACGAAATGAGTACAGAAGTAAAGACTGCGCCAAGACGACAGCATGTATATAAAACAGATAATGAATCTTTTCCGCTCCTTGAAAAAGTAAAGCAGCACGGTGAATTAATAGCAGCGCTAACGAGTGGTGGTTTAATTGCGATTGCCTGGACATTAGGGCATTTCGAACACAACACCACCTCCATTGTTATGTATCTTCTCGCGTTTGTAATTGGTGGTTATGCAAAAGCAAAGGAAGGGATTTCTGATACGATTGCGGAAAAAGAATTAAATGTAGAAATGTTAATGATTTTTGCAGCCATTGGCTCTGCGATCATTGGATACTGGAATGAGGGTGCAATTTTAATCTTTATTTTCGCATTAAGTGGTGCTCTTGAAACCTATACAATGAATAAAAGTCATAAGGAAATCTCTTCACTTATGGGCCTTCAGCCTGAAGAAGCGACACTTGTTGTAAATGGCATTGAGAGAATCGTCCATGTTTCTTCTCTACAAATTGGCGATGCGATTTTAGTCAAACCAGGTGAGCGCATTCCAGCTGACGGTAAGCTTTTAAAAGGTGACACAAACGTGGACCAGGCGGCCATTACAGGTGAGTCAATTCCTGTACGTAAATCCCTTGGTGACGATGTATTTGCGGGGACAGTTAATCTTCGTGGGTCCATCACTGTTGAAGTGACAAAGCCGAATGAAGATTCATTGTTCCAAAAAATTATTAAGCTGGTCCAATCCGCTCAAAGTGAAAAGTCCCCTTCCCAGCAATTTATTGAAAAATTTGAAGGTACGTACGTCAAATTTGTTTTAATTGCGGTAGGTTTAATGATGTTTCTTCCACACTTTGTATTAGGTTGGACATGGACCGAGACCTTCTACCGAGCAATGATTTTATTAGTAGTTGCATCCCCATGTGCTCTGGTCGCCTCCATTATGCCAGCAACATTATCGGCGATTTCAAATGGAGCAAGGCGCGGGATCCTGTTTAAAGGTGGGGTTCACCTTGAGCAGTTAGGTAATTTAAAAGCTATTGCATTTGATAAAACAGGGACACTGACAAAAGGAAAACCTGTCGTAACCGATGTGATTGTATCTGATTCAATTGATCATAACGAATTTTTACAAATTGTATCTTCAATTGAAAATCAATCTACACATCCATTAGCACAATCAATCGTGAACCATGCTAAGTCAAATGGTCAGAAGCTTATCTCGATAGATGGCATTGAGGATATGCCTGGATATGGAGTTAAAGCAATTGTCGGTGAGACTCCTTGGTTAATTGGGAAAGCTGATCTTGTTGGAAGAGAAGCTGTAGCTACTTTTAAAAATGGTATCGCGAAACAACTGGCTTCTGAAGGTAAAACGATTGTTTATGTAAAATCAGGTGAAGATATTGCCGGTATTCTCGCACTCAAAGACGTTGTCCGCGAGGATACAGTTTCAGCTATTTCTGACATAAAAGACCTTGGGATTTATACCGTTATGCTTACTGGAGACGGCGAAAAAACAGCTGAAGCCATTGCGGCTGAGAGTCATGTTGACCAACATATTGCAGAATGTTTGCCAGAAACAAAGGTGAACCACATTAAAGGCCTTATTTCTAATTATGAGACTGTAGCGATGGTTGGAGATGGAATCAATGATGCACCTGCTTTGGCAACTGCGAATGTTGGGATTGCAATGGGTCAAGGAACGGATGTTGCGCTTGAAACTGCTGATGTCGTGCTGATGAAAAATGATCTTCCGCGAATTGCTGAAGCCGTAAAGCTTTCAAAACGCATGAACCGTATTATCAAACAAAATATTATTTTTTCTATCAGTGTGATTATGCTGTTAATCCTGTCAAACTTCTTTCAAATCATTGACCTTCCATTTGGCGTCATTGGCCATGAAGGAAGCACCATTCTCGTTATATTAAACGGACTACGCTTATTGAAGTCATAAAATAAGGACTTGACCCCATCGGTCAAGTCCTCTTTTTAGTGATAGCCGTTACTGCCGTTTGCAGAACTGCTAGTTTTTTGTTTTGGGCTATTTTTCTTTCCCTTTTGCTTTGTTCCACCGTCTTTTTTAGACATAATAAAGGCCTCCCTTTTACTGTACTTACACCCTCTATTATCTCTCGCTACCTCACATTCCATGAAGGTAACTTACGGTAAAATTAACGGCCATCCCTAATTCGATGGCAATTCAAAATGGCATTGATTTCTCCTCCGATGATGATGATCATTGCAGATAAATAGAACCAAATCATCAGTACAATGATGGCACCTAGGCTACCATATGTTGTAGAATAATGGCCAAAGCTGTTCACATAATAGGAAAACGCCAGGGAAACGAACATCCAACCGAAAGTCGCAAAAAAGGATCCTGATATGATTTCTTTAATTTTTAATGGACGGTTCGGTGCCACCCAGTACAAAAACGTAAATACAAAAAACAGGATAGCTGCACTGACAATCCAACGAATTCCATTCCACACATCTAGAAATTCATCAGACAAGCCAAAAGACGAAAACATAAAAATCCCAATTTGTTTTCCGAAGACGGGTAATAATAAAGCGACTATAATAACAAATATCATCCCAAATGTGAGAAGTATTGAAATCCCACGAGTGATAAAGAAGTTCCGGGTTTCTTTTACATCATATGCTTTATTGAACGACCTAACGACCGCGTTGATTCCATTGGATGACGACCACAATGTACCAATGATTCCTATTGATAATAGCCCGCCTTTATTTGAATTGACTATAAAATTCAAGTTTTCTTCAATCATATCAACTGTGCCTTCAGGTGCATACTGTCTCACAAACGCCAACACATCTATTTGGGATATCGGCAGGTATCCAATAAGTGTCACGAGAAAGATTAAAAATGGGAATAAAGAAAGCAAGAAAAAATAGGCTAATTCTGCAGACATACTCCCTACTTCATCTTCCTTATATCGCAAAATTAATTCCTTAATAAACCGCAAATCTAAGGTTCGAACTTCGGTCATTTCTTCACCTCTCTATATTATCGTCCCTCATACCTTCCGTTTTATTAGCAATTGCATCCTTTGTTTCTTTGACAGCTTCGACAATTTCTGGTGTTGTTTCAACGATTTCATTTACTTTTGAGGTTACGATACGAACATCCTCTGCAACCTGCTCCACTGTTGTACGAACAGAATTGAACTGGTCCTTAACGAGCTCTGTATATCGTTGTGGATTTTTCATCACTTCAACTGCCTTTTTACTCACTCTTTTACTAGTATGTAAAAATTGCTCTCTTGTTTCCTTATCAAATAAAGAAATTGCTGCACCAATGGCAGCACCTATGACCATGCCTTCCACCATTTTATTACGCTTCGCCACTTGTACTACTCCTTTCCAACCAGGTTTTCCTTTTTAATGACCTCTAACAGTCGTTTACAACCGTTGGTCACAAGCTCGTACACCTCATCAAAATTCCCAGTGTAGTAAGGGTCAGGTACATCTGCAACCTTACTATCATCAACATAATCAAGGAGCCGTTGAATCCGACCTGTTTTTTCGCCAGTTATCATTTTTTGAAGGTTTCCTAAGTTATCTGAGTCCATTGCAATAATATAATCAAATTGACCGAGATCTTCCGGCATCACTTGACGTGCCTTAATCCCTTCAAATGAGATATTATATTTTGTTAAAATGGTTTGAGTGCCTTTATGTGGCGGATGTCCAATATGCCAGTCCCCAGTTCCCGCTGAATCTACTTGGATTCGATCCGCTAGCCCTTCTTTTTGTACTAAATCACGAAAAATGGCCTCTGCCATCGGTGATCTACAGATATTCCCTAAGCATACGAATAATACCTTTATCATTTTTGTCCATTCTCCTTCATGTCATATTTTTCCGTACCTCGCCATATTAAATAATAGCAGAAACGTGTTACAATAAGAATACACTGAAAATTGAAAGGATGAAAACATGGATCTCTCACAAAAGTCGGTCGAAAACGTAGAGTTTATGATAGAAAAAATTAAAGAAAAACTTAAAGTTCTTAACCTTGGTGCCATTAAGCCTTCCCATTTTGATGAAGAAATGTATGAAGAATTAAAAGACATTTACGACCTTACCATGAAAAAGAACTCATTTAGCCCTAACGAAATGCAGGCACTTGTTGAAGAACTCGGAAGTTTGCGCAAAAACAAATAATACATAGAACCATATATGACTATCTGGACATTTTTGTTTGGATAGTTTTTTTGAGGGAAAATGAGGGATAAAATGTTAATAAAATCATTGAATTACCGTGATATTGAAACGGAAAGGTTATACCTAAAAGTGCTCACATTGGAGCATACCGAAGAGGTTTTTCAGCTATTTTCCGATGAGGACATTACACGTTATATGGATATCGAACCATGCAAAAGTCTTACTGAAGCGGAAGAAATTATTACTTATCATTTAGAAGATACCGGTTGCCGTTGGGGAATATTCACAAAAGAAAAAGAGGAGTTTATTGGTACCTGTGGTTTCCACTATATTAGAAATCATAATGAATTTATTGGTGAGGTTGGATTTGATCTATCCAAAGGGCATTGGGGAAGTGGGTTCATGTCTGAAGCTATGAAATCATTATTGGAATATGGGTTTAATGCAATGTCCCTTGAAACCATAGACGCAACCGTTGACCCACGCAATGAAAAATCAATTGCCCTAATGAATCGCTTAGGTTTTAGAAGAGACGCCGTCCTAAGAGAAAACCTAATTTATTTTTACCTTACAAAAGAAGATTGGATCAAAAATCAAAATAACCCTTATTAAAACCCGCTTATCGCGTTTTTTTTATTATGGCGCTACATAATTTATAAGATTATGTCAATAACTTTTCCCCCTTGCATATATCTATAAAAAGGGCATTGTAACTTTGGGACAACGGACCTGTCCCTGTGTCCCATCTAAAGGGGGGAATACATTTGCTAGGACTTTGGCTAACGCTCATTGGCATGTCTGTGTTGTATTTTATCTCCGCTGGATTCTGGTTTTACTTTGTCGCCACTTCGATGGATAACGATGATTCAAAAAGAATCGACCCTCTACCGAATGAAAAAGAATAACGTTTATGAAAATGAGCCACACCCTAAGGTATGGCTCATTGTTTATTTTGTCAAATGGTAGACAACGGATTCGTATGGACGTAATTTGATTCCTTTTGAAATATCTATTTGCGAATTCTCATAGTTGGAAACGAGTAAGTCACTTGTATACTCACTTACATTTAATCCTGCAGGAATTCCAAATGTTGTTTCTCTTCCATAGAAATTGTTTACAACTAGAAGCTTCTCATTCTCACCATTACGAACATACGCAAAGATTTCAGGATGGTCCTCATGCAATAATTCATAATCTCCATACGTAATAATGTCATAATCCTTACGGAGCCTTATCAATTTTTGATAATGATAGAAGACTGAGTTTTTATCCTCTAACGCATTTTGCGCATTGATTGTTTTGTAATTTGAAGCAACATTAATCCATGGCGTTCCGCTTGTGAATCCAGCATGTTCACTTGCATCCCACTGCACAGGTGTCCGAGAATTATCACGAGATTTATGTTTAAGAATCTCGATAATTTCGTCGTTGCTCATTCCTTGTTCTTTTTTAATATTGTAGATATTGATGGACTCCACATCACGATACTCAGAGATGTCATTGAACTTCGGATTGGTCATTCCAAACTCTTCACCTTGGTAAATATAAGGCGTACCTTGCATCATATGAATGGTAGTTGCAAGCATTTTTGCGGATTCCGTTAAATACTCACCATCGTTCCCATATCTTGAAACAATCCGTGGTTGGTCATGGTTGCACCAGAACAGTGCATTCCAACCTCCACCCTTATGCATTTCAACCTGCCACGTTGAAAGGATTCTCTTTAAGGCTTGGAAATCAAAGTCGGCAACTGTCCACTTATCACCGTTCGGATAATCCACCTTTAAATGATGAAAATTAAAGGTCATGCTCAATTCTTCACGGTCAGGATTTGAATATTTAATACAATCTTCAATTGTTGTTGAGGACATCTCCCCAACAGTCATACTATCGTATTTCGAAAAAACATTCTGATTCATTTCGTGCATGAACTCATGGACGCGCGGCCCATCTGTATAAAACTTCCGGCCGTCACCTGGAGGGACAGATCCGTCATCATCCGGGAAACTCTGGTCTTTTGAGATAAGATTGATTACATCTAGACGGAAACCATCTACCCCTTTTTCAAACCAAAAAGTCATCATGTCATATACTTTTTGACGAACCTCTTCATTTTCCCAATTAAGATCCGCTTGGGTTACGTCAAAAAGGTGGAGATAGTACTGACCTGTTGTTTCATCATACTTCCAGGCATTCCCCCCGAACTTTGATTCCCAATTCGTTGGCTCGCGACCATCTTTAGGGTCTTTCCAAATATAATAGTCGCGATACGGGTTGTCCTTTGACTGCCTGGACTGCTTGAACCATTCGTTTTCAGTCGAGGTATGATTCACAACGATGTCCATGATGATTTTAATACCGCGTGAATGAGCTTCCTCTAGCAAGCGGTCAAAATCCTCCATCGTACCGTATTCTTCTTGAATCGCAAAATAATCGCTAATATCGTACCCGTTATCCCGCTGTGGAGATTTGTAAATCGGCGTTAGCCAAACGACGTCCACACCAAGGTTTTTCAGGTAATCAAGCTTTTCAATGATCCCTTGTAGGTCACCGACACCGTTTCCAGTTGTATCTTTAAAACTCTTTGGATAAATTTGATAAACTACAGACTTCTTCCACCAAGGCTGCTTCAATTGCTACACCACCATATAAGTAATTCATGTTTGTAGTATTTCATAAAGGAAACAAACTTATTTGTAGTTGTAGTTTAACTTGTATATACAAGTTAGTCAAATAATTGCTATTATTGATTTGGTGGAAGGTAGCAACCTGATATGGTGGATTTAATTACTGATACAGGTGCTATTTCAAAATAGTGCCACTATCGCAGAAATACTACCGCTATTTCAAAAATACTGCCACTAACTCTGAATTACTGCTGCTATTTCAAAAATACTGCCACTAACCCTTTTGGGCCTCGTCCATTGCATGTACCAATACTTCCTTTAGCACGACCGCTTGGTTATGTACTTCATCCTTTGCACCATACAAAAGAGTAACTTTTTCTTCCTTCGCCATCTCAAGCAACTGATTTAGCGCCATTTCTTTCTCCTCAGTCTGTTGCAGTTCTTTTATGTAATGTTCCTTAAATTCTTCAAATCTTTCGGGTTTGTGGTTGAATTCTTTGCGAAGCTCGGTGCTAGGAGCGATTTCTTTCATCCACAAATCGAGTTGTGCTTTGTCCTTTGAAATGCCCCGTGGCCAAATACGGTCAACTAGGATCCGTTTTCCGTCTTCTTTACTAGCTGGTTCATAAATACGTTTTAACACTACATTTTCACTCATAACTCTCTTTCCCTCCTATAAAAAAAGGTCAAAACGCAATGTTTTGACCCCTTAAACCATTATTTAAATTTATTATGCAATTTCATTTGGTAGTCTTTAAAAACGGCTGAATGCGAAGTCTTTCTATTTTTTAGAATTTGGTTTAAGCGAAATTGTTTTTCATTTAGCTTTTTCTGGTAGATTTGTCGCTGAACTTCATCCTCACAGTTATCAATGAGGTTCTCAATTGTAAGGAGTTCTTTTTTAATTTCGGTTTCTTCATTAATGAACCCTGAGTTTTTCATGACTCGATAAGCCATTCGAAGGTCCTCAGGAATTGCAGAATCATCATCAAGCTTGAGAGGTTTCCCATATCCAGGTAAGTTATCAAACTCCCCTTCTTTATAGGCCTTACGAATTTTATCCTCTGACACTATACTTGAAAAATCCATTGTTTTCGCCCTCCTTTTTGGAGTGTTACATCTAATACTATTTTACGTGTTTTTTGAACATTTTGCCATTCTCCTCATATATTTCTCCTATATTTCAATTTTTACAATCTGACAACAACCCCCAAAAATCGACATTTTTTTGTGAATCATTATAGAGTGAGTGGGTTGAAATGACTACTTTTATAAATACAATGTGGACTTAAAGTGTTTCGGAAAACCATTTTTAGTCTATTAGAAATATAACCCCAAACTTTATAAAGGATGGAGATAAACAATGTTTTCAAACGTGGAAATCGGAATTGATTTAGGAACTGCAAATATTCTTGTATATACGAAAAATAAAGGAATCATCGTTAATGAGCCATCAGTAGTGGCGGTTGACACCGAAAGTAACAGAGTCATTGCCGTTGGGGCAGAAGCGAAAAGGATGATTGGTAAGACACCTGAAAAAATCGTAGCCATTCGCCCTTTGCGTAAGGGTGTAATTGCTGACTTCAATATGACTGCGGACATGCTTCGTCATGTCATGAAAAAAGTGAGTCAAAAGACAGGTTACTCGCTACGTAAACCGAATGTTGTCGTTTGTACACCTTCTGGGTCTACATCTGTCGAGCGACGTGCGATCCAAGACGCAGTTAGACAATGTGGTGCCAAACAAGTTTATTTAATTGAAGAACCAGTTGCAGCAGCCGTTGGGTCGGATTTACCAGTTGATGAACCGGTCGCAAACGTAATCGTAGATATCGGTGGAGGCAATACAGAGGTCGCCATTATTTCATTTGGTGGTGTTGTTACGTGCAACTCTGTTAGAATTGGCGGAGACCAGTTTGATGAAGATATTATCCAATACGTACGAAAAAGATACAATGTCCTTATCGGAGAGCATACTGCTGAGCAGGTTAAATTCGAAATCGGCTATGCACTTGTTGAACACGAAGCAAAAACAATGGATATTCGTGGACGTGACCTTGTCACTGGCCTTCCTAAAACCATTACATTGCGTTCAACCGAAATTCAAGAAACACTAAAAGAATCACTACTTCATATTTTAGAAGCAATCCGCGCAACCCTAGAGGATTGCCCACCAGAATTAAGTGGTGATATCGTGGATCGTGGGGTTATTTTAACAGGGGGCGGCGCGTTATTAAATGGCATGCAGGATTGGCTCAGCCAAGAAATTGTTGTCCCGGTACACCTTGCACCAAATCCACTCGAATCAGTTGCAATCGGAACAGGTCGCTCGTTAAGCATCATCACAAAGCTTCATAAAATTGCAAAATAATTAATCTTGCCCCATAAAAGACATTATGGGGTTTTTTCAATTAGCCTCTGGTATTGTCATATGTAAAAGAAAAAGGCCGAATCTCTAAACGATTCGGCCTTTACTACTACTTTTTATTATGCTGTTTTTGAAGCTACTTTTTGAATCTCTTTTTTGGCAGCAATCTTTTTGTTTTTCAAGTATCCTAGTCCTAATACTAGAACGGTTAATACTGCTGCGATTAAGTATGAAACTGGACCATGTTCGATGTGAAGGAAGTTAGTAAATCCCTTGTCCTTCATCACCATTTCACCTGCTGTCCATGCAAGAATACCTGCACCGACGTATGAAATCCAAGCATATTTGTCCATTGCTTTTACGATGAACTTAGAACCAAAGATCATAATAGGAATACTAATGAAAACACCTAGTGCAATCATACCAATGTGACCGTTGGCAGCACCCGCAACTGCAACTACATTATCAAGACTCATTACAGCATCTGCCATGATAATCGTACCAATGGCTGCCATAATGCCATTTGTAGACTTCACATGTGCTTCTCCTTCTTCTTCAACTAAAACCTTATAGGCAATGAAAAGGAGTAATATTCCACCAATCACATTCACATAAGGAATTTTTAGCAAGTAAACAATGATGGCCGCAAATAAAATACGTAGAATAACCGCTCCTGCCGTTCCCCAAAAGATAGCTTTGTTTTGTTGGTCTTTTGGAAGGTTTCTGGTAGCCATTGCAATTACTACAGCATTGTCTCCAGATAATATAATATCAATAGCGATAATTTTTAATAGAGCAATTGTCGCTCCAGAAGAGATAGCTAGTCCAAGAATCGTCAGCATATCCATAGGGTAATTCCCCCTCAATATAATATGGTAAAATAGCAAAATTATAAATTACATATTCTAGCATACTCCTATTTTTTGTCACATTCAATATATCAGGGACAAAATCTTTCTTGCAAAACCACCAGAATTATCCACAACAATGATGCTTATACTACATATGAAAATCTATTGACATAACACCTTTTGGTTTCATATAATCATAATACGAAACCAAATGGTTTTATATAATCGTAAAGGAGATTTTATTATGGCAAAAACACCTGATATAAAACAAACTGTTTTAATTGAAGCACCTATTGAAAAAGTATGGGACCTTGTATCGAACGGGGAAGGAATTGGGACTTGGTTCATGCCCAATGATTTAGTAGCGGAGGAAGGCCATGAATTTCATATCCAATCTCCTTTCGGACCCTCTCCATGTAAAGTGTTAAAAGTAGAGGCGCCACATCTTCTTACTTTTGCCTGGGACACGGAAGGTTGGGTTGTGGAGTTTCTATTAAAAGAAGTCGATGGAAAAACTGAGTTCACTCTCATTCATGGTGGTTGGAAAGATTCTGAAGAAACCATTGGTAAAGCAAATCGTAAAGCTTCAGAAATCCGCGAAACAATGAATGGCGGTTGGGCAGGTATTGTACAAAAACTTCGTCAGGTGGCGACTAATTAGTGGCAGAGACGGCCCAGAAATATGATGTTTTTCAAGCGATTGCTGATCCAACACGAAGAGAGGTGCTCCGTTTACTTTCAAATCAGGAACTCCCTATTTCAGAGATCACTAGTCACTTTTCGATGAGCCGGACAGCCGTAGCAAAGCATCTTCACATTCTTGCCGAGGCCAATTTAGTGAGCGGCAAAAAAATTGGTAGAGAAAAACGCTATCGCCTCCAGCCCGAATCGTTATCAGAGCTGCACGAGTGGCTAAGTTATTTCGACCAGTTCTGGAATAATAAGCTATCGGTGTTAAAGTATATCGCGGAGAAAAGTCCAGATGCTGATAGTGGATTAAAAGTTGTAAAGCCATCGGATTCGGATGACTAAGTTCATTATGTGTCTTGTGTTAAGGTCTTCATCGTTTGATGAAGACCTTAACTTTTAAAAAGAGCACACCTAACGAGCTACGTCATTGCAATGAAGGATTTTGTGCATGAGATCTGTTGATGCTCGGGACTTCAACAGCACCATGAAGGACTCTACGCGCGGATTCTCCCTGCGCTCGGGACTTCATCGACGCCATGAAGGACTTTGCACGCGGACCCTGCCTGTGGTCGGGACTTCATCAGCATCATGAAGGACTTTGCACGACAGCTCCAGTCGCGTTCGGGACTTCATTCACACGAGCGGCTCAGCTTGAGCTCAAATCTTGCATCCCACCAATGCCCCTCACTCGCCCAACAGCTCAAAATAAAAAGTCTTCATCCCAGATGAAGACCTGCAGATATTAACGGCAATGTAATTTCTATGGTTGTGCCTTTGTTTTCCTCGCTATCGATTGTTAGTTGGCCGCCGTGCTCTTGAATAATCGTTTGGCAGATCATTAAACCAAGGCCAGTGCCTTTTTCTTTAGTTGTGAAAAACGCCTTGCCGATTTTCTCCAATTTGTCCTTTGGGATCCCACAACCATCGTCAGCAAAGCGAAGGATCGCATTGTTTCCTTTTGGATATAACGTAATATCGATGATTCCTCCATCATCGATTGCCTCGATACTATTTTTCAAAATATTAATAAAGACTTGCTTCAGTTTATTTTCTTCGCAATTGATGAACGCATTTTTTATTTCATCATCATAGGCTGTTTTGATTCGGATATTATGCAGAATTGCCTGTGTATCTAAGAGAAACACCACTTCATTCAAAATCGTTGTGAGCTTTGCTTTCTTAAGCTCAAGTTTTTTGGGCTTAGCGAGTAATAGCATTTCACCAACAATAGTGTTAATCCGGTCTATTTCGGATACCATGATTTCGGAGTAACCATTAATCATTTTTGTAGCTTTTTCATCCTGTAAAAGTTGTGCAAACCCCTTTAAACTTGTAAGTGGATTTCGAATCTCGTGGGCTATCCCTGCTGCCATTTCACCAATCATCGAAAGTTTATCCGTTTGTTGAAGAAGCTCTTGGCTCTTCTTCACTTCCGTAACATCTCGGATGACTATATATTGACAACTATCACCTTTGTAGGTAATCGGCATTACTTTTAACTCTACAAAAATTTCGCCTAATACCGGATGGTCAATTGTTCCTTCTGTTATCTTTTTAAATTTATGTCCTTTTTCTACTTTTCTCGTAGTCTCATTAGCTTCATATTGGACAAAATCATACAGCGGATGTCCGATGACTGAATGATTGTCTGAAGCACCGATAAGAAATTTCCCCATGTCATTTATATAGAAGATTTTCTCTTCACGCATCAGAACAATTGCATATGGAGCATTTTCCACCAAAAAGCGGAACTCTCGATTTTTACGCGATTCAAAAATAGAAAATAGTGATGCAATTAATACGATTAGGAAGAGATACACTTCCCACCGATTCATAAAACCAACAAAAATGAATTGACCCAATACCAAAATCACTGAACACAGAAATATCGCAAAATTTAATGCCTTCCATCTTCTCTTTCCCATTTTCTCCCCAACCTTTTCTCTATTTTATTAAAAAAAGAAGGCTCCTTTCTAACAGATTGTTGTTTTTAATTGTAGGGTGATTTCCGCTCCTGGTACTCGCTTTCCGCGGGCGATCCGCAAGCCTCCTCGCTTCACTGCGGGGTCTCGCCTGGCTCGCTATTCCCGCAGGACGTTGAATTGCTTCCTTGAAACTACACCGCACGAAGAAAATGCCAGCATTTTCGAGGATCTCGTACCATCCACTGAAATCACTGAATGGACAATAATATATCCCTCGCATAATCGGATCAAAAAGCAACAAAGTTTACGAAAATAGCCAAAAAGAAAAAAGACCTAACCTCATAAATAGAAGTTAGGCCATGACGAAGGCTTGTCCAAATAGGACATCCTCGCATTTACCATATTTATTATAAAATAAAACAAATTAAGCTGTTATCATTTTTAAAGTTCCAGTCAACAAAGATATCGGTAACCGTACGCTGAAATACTTGATCAAACTTTCCATAGCGGTGCAGATATTTTTTTTCAAGATCGTCCTTTGTAAAATGGAGCTCTTTTTTAAAGCCTTCCTCGATTAACGCCTTTTCAATAGGAACCAATATTCCTTCACGCTTCACGATAATAACTTTCGGGGAAATTTGGAAACTAGACGTTTCCTCAGGAGTCTTTTCAACGAGTTCGCTAATCCTTGCGACTTCGGATTCAAGAAGTGAAAAATTAATTTCCTCACTCTTTTTCATTGGTATTAATGGATTTTCCAATTCTGCAATAATGACGCCTGTATTATTCGGAAAGTTCCAATCATGAAAAAATGTCTTTACTTCCGTTTCAAGGGTTACCTGAAATACACCTTTTAATTCTGCTACAATACTTTTGATAATAACATCTCTTGCATGTTCCACTTGAATACGCTGATTCTCCTGTAAAAGGACCTCTTCCATTGGAGATATGAAACCACGGATTTGCAAAACTAAAAATTGGTCGGCTGTAGCCGCAAAACAGGCTTCAGGTCCCCGTCCAAATTTATTACGAAGAAGTTTGCTTGTGTAACTACTTATGTATTTTAATCCTTCCTGTAAATCCATGTGATTCCCACCTTTAGGGAATTCACTACAATAACCAATGACCTTATATTCATTAGCCTCTATTATTGTAGCATCGTTTCCCTTGCTTTTCCACATACACGTTTAGTTTGCCTTTTTCGGTAGGTTTTATTAGGAAATTCTTACTTACAATAAAAAACTTTATAGCTTACATCTTTGTCATAATTCCAAATCATAAAGATATCATCTATTTCTTTTTTTGTAATCTTGCTGAATCTCTTTATATTTGCATTGTAGTTGTTTCGAACTCTATTTTCCCTTTCTGAGAGAATGTGCATACCTTTCTCTATTAACAACCTTTCAATTGGCAGTAAATATCCCGCAAATCTAATAATATAAATTGTTGAACCGATTTTTGTGAACTCAAGCTCTTTTGGCTGATATTGATAAAATTCACTTTGTCTGCTGATCTCGTTTCGTAGCAACTTAAATTCAAGCGAATTTTCCGAAGGCGTCCTCTCTTCTTGAACCACTTCCACCAGAAGCACACCCGTGTTTTTTTGGAAGTTCCAGTCTTGATACAATTGGTTGATCTTTATATGCAATAGCTCCTCTAACGTTTCCTGAATAGGAACAAATAGGTCTTCCATAATATTTTTTCGGATTCTCTCGGCGGTTTCAATATCCCCCTTTTCAACGAGCTCATATTCAATTTTTGTCATGAATCTTTTTATGTGAACCACAATGTATTGTTCCGAAATCGACGTAAAGCAAGTTTCGGGTCCTTTACCAAACTTTGATTTTATTTGTTTGCTCACATAGCTGCTGATTTGTGTTAATTCTTCCTGTTTTGTCATGTAACTCCTAAACATCCGATCTATTATCCTCCTAAAAAGCAATAAAAAATGGCCTAACTTCTACACAAATAGAAGCTAGGCCATGGTTAGACTTAATCGTATTCTACCATTTACCAATCTTTTTAAAAATGCATTTTCATTTATTAAAATGATATTTTCTTATTAAGATAAAAAATGTGACTAATGACTGCTAGACATTAATCATGCTCATTTTATCACAAAGTTACTATAAAGACAAACAAAACAAACTATTGCGCCGTGTGTAAAAACTTGATTGAAAACACTGAAACACCAATTTTCCTACAGATTGTTACGTAATGCATAAATGCAAGTAAAACAGCGCCCATATTCATGCCAATGATGATTCCTTCCATTTGGAGTGTTTGAAGGGAGCCCAAGGCAAACATAATCCCAAATGATACGACAGTTGACCATACATTATGGATAAACGCATCCTTTACCAACCCTAGCCCAATTAAATAAGCTTGCATCGGGATTAAGAAGAAGTGGAATAAGAAATATGGCCATAACATTTGCAAATACACGGTTGCTGCTGATGATTCAAAGAATATATGTGTCAGTGGTTCTGCGAAATAGTAAAAAATTACACAGGCTGGGACCCCGTACAAAAAGGTCATTCTCATCACCTGTTTTAGCAGGTTTTGCAACATAGACATATCTCTCTTTGCGTATGCCTCAGATACAGTTGGTATTAACACAATCAACAATGAGTGCGCAATAAACGCTGGGAAAAAGCCAATTGTTAACGCGACCCCAGTCATCAACCCAAAATGCTCAGTTGCTACTGCTGCGGGCATGCCTGCTTTTAGAAGGGCTGCCTTTATTAAAAATGGCTGAACAGCATGTGAAATAGCATGGAAAATCCGCATTCCAGTTGTCGGCAAGGAAACAGCAAGCAGGTTTTTGCGTACAGCTTTTCCACTTAGTGATGATGTCGGCCGGTGACCTAATCTGCGATAGTGAATAAGGTACTCATATCCTAAATAACCAAAAACGATTAAATCACTTGCAACAAGTGTACACAAAGCGATAAGGATTGAAGTATGAATCTCAAATTCAAGTAATTGATAAATAAACACTAACAAGATTAACTGGACTGCTTTACGGAGGAAATTCGCAAATGCAATTCGCCCCATCGATTGAATGCCCATAAAATATCCTCTGGCAATCGAGAGAAATGAAACGATAGGAATAAACAATATAACTAGCCATCTAACAAATGGATGGTAATCATCAAAAACAGGGATGACCGGTAGAATCACAAATGCGAGTGAAATAATAATCGCTGTAAAAACAGTTGTTAAAACAGTGGCATGCTTTAGCATGCTCTTGTGATACCTGTCCTCTTTTTCGGCAATAAATTTCGAAATGGAAATAGGTAGCTCAAGACTTGCCAAAATGACAACCAAAAAGATGGAGGGCAAAATGGTCATATATAATCCCATTCCGTGCCCACCAAGCTCTTTTGCCAGAACGAGATTAATTAAGAACTCAACACACTCACCAATAAATGCTGCAATAATCAGTAACAATGTTCCTTTAAAGAAAGTCTTCATCCTGTAGCCCCTTATCTTTTTTATCAATACTAAATAGATATGAGGCAAGTCCACAGATTATTTAACGAAAAGAAAATTTTTACTGTTCTACTAATAAAGTACCCTTTCCAACCGCTTGATTTCTCGTTTATAATCGTAATAGTGCAATTTGTCGAGAAACTAAACTATGAAAAAGGTGTAAATAGATGAGTATATTATCAGTTTCAAATGTGAGCCATGGTTTTGGTGATCGTGCAATTTTTAATGATGTTTCATTTCGTTTGTTAAAAGGTGAACATATCGGGTTGATTGGAGCTAATGGTGAAGGTAAATCAACATTTATGAATATTATCACTGGTAAAATTGAGCCGGATGCAGGGAAAATTGAATGGTCAAAAAATGTTCGCGTTGGCTATCTCGACCAGCATACGGTGCTCGAAAAAGGAATGACCATCCGCGATGTATTAAATAATGCCTTTAAATATCTTTTTGATATGGAAGCTGAAATGAATGAAATCTACGGAAAAATGGGTGACGCAACTCCTGAAGAACTTGAAAAAATGCTTGAGGACGTAGGAACTATCCAGGATACTCTTACAAACAATGACTTCTATGTTATTGATGCGAAGGTAGATGAAATTGCCCGTGGACTGGGTTTAGAGGATATAGGACTTGAGCGTGATGTTCAAGATTTAAGTGGTGGTCAGCGTACAAAGGTATTGCTTGCGAAGCTTTTACTTGAAAAACCAGATATTTTATTACTCGATGAGCCTACCAACTATTTGGATGAGCAGCACATTATCTGGCTTAGACGTTATCTTCAAGAATATGAAAATGCATTTATCCTGATTTCGCATGATATTCCATTTTTAAATAGTGTAATTAATCTTATTTATCATATGGAAAATCAAGAGCTTAATCGCTATGTTGGGGATTATGATAACTTCCAGAAAGTCTATGAGGTGAAAAAACAACAGCTTGAGGCTGCCTACAAAAAGCAGCAGCAAGAAATTTCTGAGCTTAAAGACTTTGTTGCCCGAAACAAGGCGCGTGTTTCTACACGAAATATGGCAATGTCACGCCAAAAGAAACTCGATAAGATGGAAGTCATTGAGCTTGCGAAGGAAAAGCCGAAGCCAGAATTCCATTTTAGAACAGGTAAAACGTCAAGTAAGCTTATTTTTGAAACGAAGGACCTTGTGATTGGGTATGATGATCCACTTTCAAAACCGCTTAATCTGCGCATGGAAAGAGGTCAAAAGATTGCGTTGGTCGGAGCGAACGGGATTGGAAAAACAACTCTATTACGAAGCATCCTTGGAATGAACAAACCGCTATCTGGAACAGTTGAGCTAGGAGAGAACCAAGAAATTGGCTATTTTGAACAAGAAATTAAAGAAGCAAACTATAATACTTGTATTGAAGAAATTTGGAGTGAATTCCCTTCCTTCAACCAGTATGAAGTTCGTGCAGCTCTTGCAAAGTGTGGCTTGACTACAAAGCATATCGAGAGCAAAGTTGAAGTATTAAGTGGTGGGGAAAAAGCAAAAGTACGTCTCTGTAAATTAATTAATAGAGATACAAACATCCTCCTTCTTGACGAGCCAACAAACCATCTTGATGTTGACGCAAAAGATGAACTTAAGCGTGCCCTTAAAGAATACAAAGGAAGCATCCTGATTATTTGCCACGAACCTGAATTTTATCATGATGTTGTGACAGATGTATGGAATGTTGAATCTTGGACAACAAAAGTTTTCTAGGATTATATGTTATAGACCACAAGTTAATAGAACACCAAAAAGCAGCCCATCTAATTGAAACGGGGCTGCTTTTTTAGGCTGTGGACGTAAGAATTTTTCAAATCAAAAAAAGTTGCAAAATAAAAATAAAAATAGTTGCAAATCGTAAATATATAGTATATAAATAAATCAGAGGTGAAAATAATGGAAAATACGAACTTAAGAAGCTTATTTCAAATGATTGTAAGACGATTTGGTTTCCTAAATGAACAATGCTGTGAAAACTGCTGTGGAGAAGAAATTAGCCTTTTACAAAGTCATATTTTATACGAAATAAAAAGACAGAATGATCCTTCAATGCAAGAAGTTGCTGGTGCTTTAGGTATCGATATAACAACATTTAGCCGACAAATAAAAACACTTGTAGACAAAGAACTGGTTAAGAAAACGCCTCATCCAGATGATAACAGAGTCAACATCCTTTCCCTTACAAAAAAAGGTGAAACAATGGAGATTAATATCGACGAAGAAATGAATCATTATCTAAGTCAAATCCTATCTCATCTAAGCGAATATGAGCGAGAGTCAGTGATAAGATCTGTGAAATTACTAAATGATGCTATGAAGAAATCAGAACGCTATTGTTGTCCTCCTAAATAGGAGGATACTATTCGAATCAACACTTGCATTTTGCAAGTATAAAAGGAGTGATTCTAATGTGGAAAGACGTATTTTTTGACTTTTTATCAATTGCTCTTGAATTAACCGTGCTATTTTTTCTTATATCATTAGTCATTAGCATGCTTCAAGGATTAATTCCATACGAGAAACTTGAGAAGTACTTATTTCATTCTAATAAAGTGGTAGGAGCAACTGTCGCTATACTATTAGCATTTATAACACCATTTTGTTCCTGTTCGACCATCCCTATTGTTGTTGGAATGCTTCAAAAAAAGATGAAATTCGGCTTTGTAATGGTTTTCCTGTTCGCATCGCCTGTTCTTGATCCAACGATACTTACTTTAATGGGTGCGCTATTAGGTTGGAAAGTGGCTGTTTTATATACGGTTCTTACAACTTTTTTTTCGATTATTATCGGTTTCACACTTGAAGCACTTGGATTCGAAAGTGCTGTTAAAAACGTTATAGTCAAAGGCTTAGACGAAGGAGTCACAAAGTTCAATATGAAAAAAGCTTGGGCAGAGACGTTATCCCTTATGAAAACTGTTTACCCCTATCTCATTGTCGGTGCTTTAATTGGATCTTTCATTCACGGTGCAGTTCCTACTGGTTTTATTACTATGTATTTTGGTGGAAATGATTGGTGGTTAATTCCTGTTGCAGCGATCATTGGGATTCCACTCTATATAAGACTATCCACCATGATTCCAATCGCTCAAATTATGGTTGCCAAGGGAATGGCTCTAGGTCCTGTGATGGCAATTATGATCAGTTCAACTGGTGCAAGTTTACCAGAAATTGCTTTATTAAATTCCATTTTTCATAAACGATTAGTTATCGCTTTTTTACTCTCAGTTTTTTCAATGTCTACCTTGTCTGGTACTTTGTTCTACTTTATATAAGGTATTAATCTTAAAAAAGATTGATATAAATATTATTCCATTAGGAGGAGATTATTATGTTTAAAGGGTTTATGAACAAGTTTAGAAGTTTTTCAAAGGAAGACTGCTGCTCCATTATTATCGAAGAAGTTAAGGATGAAAAAGATGTAGCCGAGTGCTGTGAAAATCTGCAAGCTTGTTGCAGCTAATGTAATGCCCCTCTTCTGATGAAGGGGGGCATTGGCATAGAGCCTAGTTGCCAAGCTCCATTTTATCCTTCTACCTGATATAATCCCTCATCCACTTTATCTAGTAAAAAATTCGTAAGATCCGTTCCGAAAAAGTGTAGCCGATGCAATGGACGGGTCATGGATACATATAGAAGCTTAATCTCTATTTCATTATGATCGAAGACTTCCTCGTTAGAGTAAATCATCACCGCGTCAAATTCCAATCCTTTTGATAGATGCGAACTGACAATAACGACCTCTTCCTTATTAATTTCCTCATTCTCTTTTAAAAGCTGCACGGGAAGAGCACTATACTTATTGAAGGCTTTCGCTAGTTTTTGACACTCTTTATTGGTCTTGCCTATGATTGCCACTGCTTTCATATTGTCACCATAAAGAGTCTTAATTACCTCAGTCATGGTGTGAACAGTTTCTTTCTCAGACCCACTAATTTGTTGAAATACAGGTTTTTTTCCGTGACGGACAACTGGCTCAACCATTGGCAGATTTAAGTGCAGTAGCTCAAGTAATTGGTTTGCTGCATTCATAATTTCAATTGTCGTCCGGTAACTTTTTTGTAGCGTTTTATAGGTTGCCCTCGGAAAGATATTGTCCCTAACTATTGCCCAGTTATTAATGCCTCGGTAAGAGTGAATTCCTTGGGCTAAATCCCCTACAATCGTAAACATGTCGGTTTCAAGTGCTGTTTTTAATGCGGCTAGCTGAAAATAGCTATAATCCTGCGCCTCATCAATGACAACATTGCGAGCCTTCAGCTCCTTTTTTACTCCATAAAGTTTTGCTTTCAAAAATAAAAGCCCAGCTAAATCCTCTAGCTCATATGACTTTTTTAATTGTTTTTGATAGTCCATAAAGAATTGGATTTGCTCATCCGTCAGGATCCCTGAAGCGTAGGTTGGAAACCGTTCCGTCACAAACCTTTGAAAATAGTAGAATACATCGTGATGTGGAAGCTTCTTTATATAGGTATTAACAGCAGTACGGGATTGCTTCGTAATTTCTTCAATAAGCTCTGCCTTTTTATCGAGCGCTTTTGTCACATAGCGACGTCGCTTTTCCGGATCGATTTGAGTTTTGAATAACACCTTATCAAGCTTATCATCATAAAACTTTGTCACTTTATGAAGCATTTTTTTCTTTTCCAAACGGACTGTGTTTTGAAGCACCTTTTTCACTTTTTCAATTCGCTTATAATATGGAAGATAGCGATATTCATAGGTCATTAAATGATGAATATCTCTCGCCTTGTATAGCCGAAACTTTGAAACAAAGAAATCCTCTTTTGGTAGCAACGAGCTTAAAATATCCTCCACATAATGCTCAAGCATATCACGGTACTCAAGGGAGCCTTTAAAAGCTGAAATCCATTTGATCATTTTCGCATTTTTATATTCATCATGGATGAATCCGAGTAGCTTTGAATCTGCTTTTGTGAGCTTAATGGATTTTCCAAGGCATTTTTTCACAAAATCAACAAACGTCGTTTGCTGGATGTGATCAACACCTAATTCGGGAAGCACCTCAGAAATATAATCAATAAAAAGGCGGTTCGGTGCTAGAATCATCAGCTGGTCAGGAGAAAAATATTCTGCATAGGTGTATATAAAATAAGAGATGCGGTGTAGGGCAATTGTTGTTTTCCCACTTCCAGCGGCGCCTTGGACAATAATGGGTTTGTTCAGATCCGCACGAATAATACTGTTTTGCTCCTCTTGAATGGTTGATACAATATCGGTTAAGCGGTTACTCGCACTCTCAGACAACGATTTTTGCAGAAGCTCATCGGTAGTTGTTAAATCAACATCTCGAATCTCCGCGAGTTCCCCATCCTCAATGATAAACTGGCGCTTTAATGCTAAATACCCATTATACTCTTCACCCTCAGCCTCATATGATACATCTCCTAGGCGGCCATCATAATAGAGATTTGCAACAGGTGAGCGCCAATCCACAATTATAGGCTGTTGGGTTTCCTTATCAAAGAGAGAGACCTTGCCAAAGTAGAGAACCTCCTCTTTTCCCGTTTCTTCTCGATTAAAATTAATTCTCGCAAAGTAAGGCTTGTTGCGGTTTCTCTTCAGATTCCGCACCTCTTCATGCGTTCGTCTTAGTAAGGTTGAATTCGTTAACATATTAAGATAGCTCAAGCTACTGTCTTTGAAATCTACACCATCTAAGGCTCCCTTTAAATTTTCACGAAAATTCTCCTCGGTTGACTCTGATGCCTGAATAACAATATCCATATACTTTTTCGTAAAATCCAATCGTTCTGCTTCCTCATCGAAGTTAGGATGTTTCTCCTCCATCATCAATCCACCTCCATTTTTCAAGAAGAAAAAACCATGAATTAGCTGATAATCCATGGTAAGTAAGCTCAAAGAACTAATTTTTCCGATACAATATGTAAAAGACGTATTTTTGATTATAGTATACACCATTAACGAAGGCAACCTATATTTTCCTTTTATGGAATATTCATCATTACTTTTGCTTGCAACACCTTAACTGAGAAAAAATGTTTGCCAAATAATTAGCAGCGCTTACATCTTACGCATTATTAAAGAGTAGTGTATAATTTTAAGTAAGTTCACAAATTATCCACAATTACTGAAAATATAAATAGGTTTTACAATACATAAGGGGGAGCTAATGATGATACGGACAGGTATTGCAGTTTTTTTAAGTTTCTTTTTATTACTTTTTGAAGGCTTCATTGTAATTAAGTTAAAAGGTTATACCGGCATTTATTTTGGAGACTTACAACTACTAGTTAGCGTGCTGGCGATGAATTTCTTTTTTACATTTACTCTATTAACTCATATTAAAATGTGGCATCAAAACAAAGAAGTGAAAGATTCTAAAGCAGAAGTAAAATAAGTTGTCCAATAGCGTAGGCGCATGAATGAATCATGCGCCTCTTTTTTGTCTACCTTATTATGCTAATGGTGATGGCTCTACCCCTTTTGGAATAGGGCATTCATATGGATTTCCATCTAATTTTTCTTCTAATTCAACTTTTGCATCTTCAATTACCTCAGGACGAAGGAATAAATTTAATGCTGTATTAGCTAACACCTTACCTGCTTGAAGCATTCCTTTATGAGCAATTGATGTTCTTCCTTGAGAAACTAATTGCCATGAATGGAGTGGTGTTCCCAATACAAAGCATTCCCCAAAGAATTGTGCTGTTGGTACAATCCAACTTACATCACCAACGTCTGATGAACCAAACAAAATACCATTTGATTCTTCATAAGGGACCACAAGGTCGTTGAATGTTTTTGATGCAAAGTCTCTAGTAATTAAATTGGCCTTTGATCCAGCCACTTTTTTCATCTCATTAAGGGCATTACTAACATCATCATCTGAAATTTGTTTTTTAATTTCTTCCGCGTAACTCATTTCTTCTTCATTATATTCCGCAAGGCCTACATTCTCCAAATGTTTATGTAACACTTGCCCTAGAGCATTATTTGGAATATAGTTTGAGCACGCTTTATCGAAAGTGACCTCGACTTTTGTTTCCGTCATCAAGGCTGCACCCTTAGCAATATTTACAACACGTTCATATATACTTCTTACATCCTTCATATGAGGTGCTCGAATTAAATAAAGAACTTGTGCCTCACTTTGGACAACATTCGGAGAAAATCCTCCTGTATTGGTAATAGAATAATGGACTCGTGCCTCTGGTATAATGTGTTCACGTAAATAATTGACACCTACATTCATTAATTCAACCGCATCTAATGCGCTTCTACCTAGATGTGGGGAGTTTGCAGCATGAGCAGCTACTCCTTTGAATGTAAAATAAACTTGATAGTTTGCTAGAGTTGATAGGGTAAATATTCCGCTCGTTGAATGAGGATGCCATGTAAGTGCACAATCAATATCATCGAACGCGCCTTCTCTTGCCATGAATGTTTTTCCTGAACCACCTTCTTCACCAGGGCATCCAAAATATTTAATAGTACCAGATACATTGTTTTCTTCCATATATTGCTTAACAGCAATAACCGCTGCTAATGGAGAAGTTCCTAGCAAATTATGTCCGCAACCATGACCATTACCATTTTTTTCGAGAGGTTCATATGTGGTTGACCCTGCTTTTTGACTCATTCCTGAAAGGGCATCAAATTCTCCTAAAATCCCAATAACAGGCTTTCCACTTCCAAAGGTACCAGTAAATGCAGTCTCGACTCCACCTACTCCACGTTCAACTTTAAAGCCTTCATTTTCAAGTGCCTGACATAAAACGTCCGCAGACTTATGCTCTTCAAACCTTGTTTCAGCCAAATCCCAAATTTGGTCGCTAATTTTGATATAAGTGTCTCTTTTTGCCTCAATATAGTCGTTTATTTTCTGAACAAAGTTCAATTTTCACTTACCCCCATTGTCGATTTTTCACTGATGTTAAGATGTGTAGAAATGATTCTACTCCAATTTTCATGACTGTTTCATCTATATCGAACTTTTCATTATGATGGCCTGCAGCTAAAGTAGTTCCTAGAATGCTATAGGTTGCAAGTCCCCCATTTTCTTTTACTCTAGCCATCATGTAGGTTGCATCTTCTGACCCCGCAGCAAAGGAAGACGCCTTGACGATAGACTGTACGCCTGTCACATTCCCGATGCTCTCATGCATAAATTCGATTAATTCTTCACTTGAATCGCTAGTACGCGCTTCCCCAACAATGTCATACTCAACATCTACTCCATACATAGAAGCAGCGCCATTTAGTACATTTTTTGCACTTTCTAACATAAATTCATTCACTTCAGTATTGATTCCGCGAGTTTCAACCTTTAAATGAGCATGTTGTGGGATAATATTTCTTCCACTTCCAGCATGAAGTACCCCGACATTAACTCTAGATGCTCCACCACTATGACGAGGGATACTTTGTAAGCCAAGAACCGCAGAAGCAGCAGCAAGTAGAGCATTTTTACCTTCTTCTGGTTTTGCTCCAGCATGTGCAGCCTGTCCAGAAAACGTAACATCTAATTTCGTCGTTGATAAAAATCCATTAGAACCACAAACAACCTCTCCTAAAGGAATACCTGTACCAACATGTGCTGCAATAAATAGATCAACATCATCGACGACTCCTGCTTCAACCATGGATTTTGCACCACGTACGCCTTCTTCAGCTGGTTGAAAAATGAGTTTAATTTTACCAGTCAGTTCCTCTTTCATTCCTGTTAATAGCTTGGCAAGTCCAAGACCGATTGATGTATGCGCATCATGTCCACAAGAATGCATCATCCCAGAATTAACAGACTGGAATTCTTGTCTAACAGGAAAATGATCTTCTGCATTAGATTCCTGAATATCTAGTGCGTCCATGTCAAATCGTAAACCAACAGTTGGACCTGGTTTTCCTGTATCTAATACACCAACTACGCCTGTATATCCCCCAGATAAATATGGGAGCCACTCTTCTTTTGCGCCTTGCTCTAACGCTCTTTTTTCATGCATTTCAAGTACTGATTGCGGCGGTACACCCATTCGAGCATTATGATCGACTACCTCTTTACCAATCTTAACCTCATAACCCCATTCTGATAGTTTGGAAGCAACAATGGAAGCAGTTCGAAATTCGACCCAACCAGATTCAGCAAATTTATGAAAATCGCGTCTCCATTCAACCATTGATGGATAAATCTCTTCTACCAATTGTGAAAAGTTTCTTGACATCTTGGTCACCCCTTTTAGATGTTAAATGTTTATAGGAGAAGGGTATTAATCCCTCCTCCTAAAACAAATAATCTACTAACTTTTTAATATTAGTTCATGTACATTCCTACACCTGGCCCCACTGGAATACCCAATAGACCAAATACAACTAGCATAATAATCCAGATAATTAAAAATGCGATTGTGTATGGGATCATTAATGCCATCAATGTACCAATTCCAGCTTTTTTATCATATTCATTCATAAATGCGAGGATAATCGCAATATATGGATTAAGTGGTGTCAGCATATTGGTAGATGATTCCCCAATACGATAAGCAACCTGAACAAAAGCAGGATGATAGTTTAATAGCATTAGCATTGGTACAAAGATTGGAGCTTCGAGTGCCCATAATGCCGAACCACTCGTAACAAATAAACTAAGCAATGCCGTTAAGAGCACAAAACCAATGATAACAGCTAAGCCCGAGATATTTGCATGACTTAAGAATTCTGCACAATTAACAGCAATCCATGTAGCAAGATTACTCCAGTTAAAATAGGCAATAAATTGTGCAATTGCAAATACAAGTACGATATAAGGAGCCATTTCGGTAATGGCTGAAGTCATATACTTTGGTACATCAGATGTGCTTTTTATTTTCTTCATTGTTACCCCAAAAGTTACACCGCAGACAACAAAGAAAAGAAAAATAATCGGAATGATTCCACTTAAGAATGGAGAAGGAATTAAACCTCCATCTTCATTTGTTAATGGAGAATTAGGAATATAAATCAAAGTTACAATAGCACCAATATAAATAAGTGCAGCAATCAATGTATTTCTAAGTGCCTTCTTTTCTAGCGGATCTACTTCCTGCGATTCCTTGCTAACCTTGCCACCCTCATATGAACCAAGCCTTGGTTCAACGATCTTATCGTTGACAAATACCCCAACTACAGTAAGAACAAATACAGAAGCACTCATGAAAAACCAGTTATCAATAGGAGTAACTACTACATTTGGGTCTATTGTTTTTGCTACTTCTGTGGAAATTCCAGAAAGGAGTGCGTCAGTTCCAGCAACAAGAATGTTTGCCGTAAAACCAATCCCTGCCCCCGCAAATCCTGCAGCTAATCCAGCAATCGGGTGTCTACCCATAGTATGGAAGATAACAGCTGCTAGTGGTGGAATGATAACAAATGCAGCATCAGATGCAATATTCCCCATAATTGCTACGAAGAATACGGCATAGGTAATGATCGCTTTAGGCGCTTTCATAATAGACTGTTTTATAGCACTTTCAAGCAATCCAACCTTTTGAGCTAGTCCAATCCCTAGCATCATTGTTAAAACGAGGCCTAACGGCTTAAAACCAGTAAAGTTATCCAACATTGTAGTTAATATAAACTGTAGCCCTTCACCAGAAACTAAGCTTTTAATTTCAAGCTCTTCACCAGATCCCGGATGGACAACAGTCACATCAAATAGACTAACGACCCAAGATAACAGAATCATTGATCCTGCTAAATATACGAATAACATAAATGGATGTGGTAGTTTATTACCTAACACTTCAATAAAGTTTAATATTCGCATATATCCTTTTTGATTTTGATTGTTCTGAGTTTCAACTGTTGGTTGAGCCATCACATCACCTCTTTTATTTTGGTTTATTTTCGGACACCTTTTGTCCACTTCCTAATATGGTTTCTATCATAATTGAAAAAATAAATAATTTCAATGTAAGATTCTGACTATTTTCTATAATGCCTATTTTTGCTATAGTATAATAAAAGAAAAAAACAAGGAGTTAATAGATGTTTCAACTAGGAATCATCACTGCAAAAAATTCATTAACGTGGATTAGAGAGTTAGAAAACTTTTTTGAAAGGCAATGTAAGTTTACGTTTCTTCCATACGAAAACTTTGATGAAATTAAAGAAATGTATGAGAAAAATGCCCTTTTTATGGATGGCATCATCTTTAGTGGTCAGGTCCCCTATTTTTATATGAAAAAGGAATTAAAGAGCTTTGAAAAACCTACCATTTACTTTGATTTAAATGAAAGTGATTTTTATAAAACATTATGCAAAACAATTTTAAAAGAAAAGAATTTTGATATTTCAAGAACATTAATTGATTTTATTTTTGAACAAAATAATTTTCTAGGATTAAAGGAATGGTTAGAAAAAGAAGAATTCCCCTACTTTTATAACGAAGATATTGAGTCATTTGACACAGAGACAGTATATGATGACGTGTTTCAACAGCATGTAACCTTATATGAAGCTGGCAAAATCGATTTTTCTTTTACGAGGGTTAGTAGTATATCAAAAAGATTAACTGAATACGGAATCAAGCATGTAGTCGTTTTGATGCTAGACTAAAAAGTAGACACAGATTGTTATAATAAATATATCAACTATAACGAGGTGTGTCTGTATGGCAAG